>JAQBYJ010000003.1 GCA_027622555.1 Verrucomicrobiota bacterium | reverse complement strand
CATCAACCAGCATCTTTGTAGTGTAATCAAGTCTTCTTTTTAGGACGCTAATTCAGAAACAAAGGGATATCAAAAAAAAAGTCGTTCAAGGCAATTGTCGCAGAACTATTTTAACAATAATTTCAACCGTTAGAACCCTCTTCGATTAAAACAGGAAAGGAGCCGTAGTGAAGACTTTGTTGTCCTGAAATTCTTTAATTCCTAAATTGGTTTTACGCCAACTGATTAATCGTATTTCCCAATTCAAAGCAGTGGACAAAGAAACTGTATCCCCCATACGTACAAAACGGATGTATCGAAGGCTTTCCTGCATTACTTAACTTTCAGCGTGGGGATGTAAAAACCTAAAATTCCGAAACGACACACGACCCAACATTAAGGCTTTCAACAAGCTCATAGAGAGAATCCCTAATCCTTTTTTAGGGAATTTCCATATGGACATCTAGGATTTTTGCTGTAGTTAATAAGCGATCAACTTTTTACGAATTGTAGAAAATTATTAACTACGCCTTTAAAGGCCAAAGACTTAGAAAATGCCAATCCAGGAAATCTCCTCGGAATTAGATTCTCTTCTTCAGAAGGGAGAGACGGTGTATTGGCAAGCCACTGAAAACCGTAAATCGGTAACGAAACTCTCAGCATGGGCAAAGGAAGTCCTGGGAAACAAGGTGGAAACAACTTCTACAAAGAAGGATTGGTTTAAACATATTCACGCCTCAGACAAAGTGAATGTATTAGAAACAATTGGCAACAACGACGGGAATGAAGTCTATTCAGTCGAATACAGATGGGCGAAAACAGAAGGCTGCTATGTTTGGTTACGAGAAATTGGGATAAGACGAGAACCCGGTTCGCCGGATTTTGAAGGTCTTCTTTACAACATTAGCAGCCAAAAAGAATCCGAAAAAAGAACGCTCAATATTTCAGAAAGAGAAAAGCGAAAACTGGGTCGGGAGTTGCACGACGATCTATGCCAACAGATGGCAGGTATGCTTTTCTTTACCAACAATCTGGTCTATCAAATCAAAACAGGGAAAGATCCTGAAACTCTCATTGAAGCTACTACGGAAATAAAGAAGCAACTGCAAATCAGTATAGAAAAAACAAGATGCCTTTCTCATGGCTTAAATCCTGTCAGTTTGGCTAGAAAGACTTTCCAGGAATGTTTGGTTGAGCTTATCCAGCAGACCCAAACTCTATATTCTATTAATTGTCAGTTCCAAATGGCGTCTAATTTAACAATCCAAAATCAGGAAATTGCTACGCATCTATTTCGGATTACCCAAGAGTCCATTAATAACGCCGTTCGTCATGGCGGTGCCGATACCATAAGTATTACTTTACAAAAGGAAGAAAACTTTGGTATTTTGACTATTCAGGACAATGGTTCAGGTTTCGAATCTGACCCTCAAAACTCAGACGGGATGGGCTTACACAATCTTAGAAGTAGGGCCGGAATGATTAATGCTTCAATACATATTGGGAACAACAAGGACAAAGGGGTATCCGTTATTTGCAAATTTGACCCCAACACTATCGAACTATGAGCGCGCCTTCAAAACCTAAAGGACGAATGATAAATATCTTCTTGGTGGATGACCATCCATTGATCAGGAAAGGCTTATCCCAATTATTGGGGCAGGAAGAAGATATGCAAATCTGCGGAGAAGCCGAAGATGTCTCGTCAGCATTGAAAGGAATTCCTGCAACCGGTCCCGATTTGGTAATTGCCGACATTTCCCTAAGGGGAAATAACGGATTGGAATTGATTAAAAATATCAAGGCCCTTTATCCCCACTTAAAAGTCTTGGTCTTCTCGATGCACGACGAAGTTGTGTATGCTCAACGAGCTTTACGGGCCGGAGCGCGTGCTTATGTCATGAAGCAAGAGGATGCCGAAAAGATTAAAGCAGCCATTCGCAGGATCATGGAGGGAGACATCTACGTAAGCCAAAGAGTTTCCGACCAGTTACTCCATCAAATTGTAAGCGGATCAGCTTCAACAAACCAGTCTCCTGTAGAGCGCCTGAGCGATCGCGAGCTTGAGGTGGTGCAATCTATAGGAAACGGATTGTCGACAAGGGAGATCGCAGGAGCCCTGAATGTCTCTGTGAAAACCGTAGAGTCCCATCGCGCTCACATTAAGGAGAAATTAAACCTCAAGAATGCGACTGAGCTTGTGCAGTTTTCTGTCCAATGGGTGGAGCACGAAAACAGCAAAATGCATTAAAGGAACGTTGCATTTCTCTGGTTAGAATTAGCCGAAAACTAATTTAAATAATACTCCCTAGCTCAAGCAAAACTTTGAAAGTGGACCGTTAAGGGGTTACCCCTAGGGATCTTGGGGACTTTCCTGCAAAACCTGAACAGGGACTGGCCTGATTGTAAGGACAACACTCAATCGGTTAGTATGTAGATCGAGTTAATAGTTATCAAACTCATATCTGAGTCCGTCGGTACAATAAAACTGAGCAAAGATTTAACTCAATTTGCTCCCTGCTTGTGTGTGTGTGAAATGTGAATAACGAAGGTCTAAATAAAATTCTAATCGTAGAAGATCACCCGATTCTGGTGTATGGCCTACAACTGATAATTGAAAAAGAAGAAGGGTTCATGGTCAGTGGGGTGGTAAATACCAAGGATCAGGCAATGGATCTCCTTTCGAAATTGGATATCGATTTGATCGTGGTCGATATATCCCTTCAATACCAAGAAGGAATTTCTCTGATTAAAAGGCTTAAGAACTCAGAGTTTAAGGTCCCGGTTCTTTGTTTATCCATGCACGAGGAACTCTATTATGCAGAACAATGCCTGAGAGCTGGAGCAAGTGGTTTCATAACCAAATCTGAGCCCTGTGAGGTAATAATCAGCGGTATTCGAAGAATCCTGGATGGAGAAATATTTCTTAGTGAGTCCATTCGCCGCCAAATGCTAAAGCAGATGGGACATGGGCCTTCACCTTGGCTTAATGCTGCCGAAAGCATTCTAAGTAATAAAGAAATTCTCGTATTCAAATGTATTGGCCAAGGACTCAATAACCGAGAAATTGCCAAAAAACTGAATCTCAGTATAAAAACTGTAGAAGCTCATCGGTATCGGATTAAAAAGAAACTCAATCTCAAAAACTCGATTGAACTGATTCGATTTGCAATCCGAACAACGAGCGGCGAAGCGGCTATCCTTTGAAGGACTCTATGCGTATATAAAGGTGCGCTAGAATTCCAACACTGATTAGCTAAGTATTACCGAGCATTATTTTTCTGTAAATTATGCCCATTTAGGTATTTACACCTCAATCTATGCCTAGTCACTATTAGGTTTCCTCTTTAAATCTATTCATGCCTAAGATACTTTTAGTCGAAGACCTATCAGCCAGCAGAGAACTTTACTCAACGATGCTAAAGAACCTCAAGTACGAGGTGGTAGAAGCAGCAAGCGGTGAGGAAGGTCTGGAGATTGCTAAAGCAGAGGGTCAAACGTTTGATGTTTTGGTGACTGATTTAGTTCTTCCGGGAATTGGCGGATTGGAATTGGCATCCGAGGTCTACAACATGTGTCCAAAAATAAAAATTCTGATTATTTCTGGATACACGGAAGACATGGTTATTTTGGAAGATCACCTGAAAACAAACACCGTGTTTTTAGCCAAGCCTTTCGAAGTTGAATCATTGAACTCCAGAATCCAAAAACTTCTAGGATAAGTTCACGAGGCAGGTTAGCAATAATTCGCAATTTTCGATACCTAAGTCGCAGGTTAATACAAAACCTCAAAATTACGTTTTGACCCTGCCCTTTCATTTGTCAGGTATTTTCTTCGATGTCTAAAAGTTCTGCATACGCAGTTTTCGGCTTAACGCTACTCTTCTTCTGCTGTTTCTTTCTCTGGCCAATACTACAAATTTTGAAGGGTGGATTCCTGACCGCGGATGGGAGCTTTACACTCGTTTACTTTATCGAGGTATTTGCGAACCGCATTTATCTGGAAGGTCTAAAAAATGCGTTTGTCATAGCCTTCCTAACAACTTTTTTGTGCTTCCTGATTTCAGTGCCTCTGGCCGTTGTATCAGATAGATGTCAATTTAAGGGGAAAAGCTTCTTACAAAGCCTCCTGCTTATTCCCATTATTCTTCCACCTTTTGTCGGAGCCATCGGAGTAAAACAGATATTTGGGCAATATGGGGCGGTTAATGCCTTTCTTCAATCGATAGGTATACTACCTGAAGGCAGCACTATTGATTGGATCGGATTTAATCCATTTTGGGGTATAGTCATTTTAAATACGCTCCACCTGTATCCGATCATCTATTTAAACGCAGTCGCAGCCCTTGCAAATATAGATCCAAATATGGAGGAGGCAGCAAAGAACTTAGGTTCTACAGGGTTTAATAAATTCAGAAAGATTACCCTCCCGTTAATACGCCCAGGTCTATTCGCAGGGGGAACTATCGTCTTCATTTGGGCATTCACGGAGCTAGGTGTACCTTTAATCTTTGATTATTCACGCATCACCTCGGTACAAATTTTTTATGGAATTAAAGATATCGGCGGGAGCCCATTTCCATACGCCCTTGTTGCGGCCATGCTACTGGGATCAATGCTCATTTACGCGGTCGGAAAAGGCGTTTTTGGCAGAAGTAGCTATGCGATGATGGCTAAGGCGACCCATGCCTCCAGTAGTAGGGTCCTGGGACCCAAAAATACTCTGTTGTGCTGGTTAGGCTTTCTAACCATAATTGGCTTAGCCACCCTACCCCATTTCGGCATAGTCATTCTTTCTTTTGCTCCCGATTGGTATGCCTCTATTCTTCCTTCAGATTGGACGCTTGCCAACTATGATCTAGCACTGGGACATTCTTTAACCGTTTCCTCGATAGCAAATAGTCTGAAGTATGCATCCGTTGCCACCGTACTTGATTTAATTTTAGGCATCTGCATCGCCTATGTTTTGGTGAGAAGCAAAATTCCAGGCAAGGGACTCCTGGATGCATTGGCCATGCTGCCACTTGCAGTACCTGGATTGGTGCTGGCATTCGGATATCTCGCAATGAGCCAGGAAGGGAAACTCTTTGAATTCTTAAATCCAATCGAAAATCCGACCCTCCTTCTCATCATAGCCTACGCAATTCGAAGGCTCCCCTACATCGTCAGAAGTGCAGTTGCAGGCTTTGAACAATCAAGTGAAGCCTATGAGGAAGCTGCACAGAATCTCGGATGCCATCCAACAAAAACTATTGTTAAGATTACTCTGCCTTTAATTATGGCAAACCTGTTGGCAGGAGCTCTCCTTTGCTTTTCATTTGCTATGCTCGAAGTTTCGGACTCCCTTATTCTCGCCCAGAAACAGGCATTCTATCCTATTACCAAAGCTATATACGAACTCTTCCAACTCCTCGGCGACGGACGCTTTGTCGCCGCCGCTCTTGGTGTCTGGGCGATGATCTTCCTGGCTATCTGCATCATGGGCGCGAGCATGATTCTAGGGAAAAAACTAGGAGCTATTTTCAGGGTTTAATCAGGCTACGAGTTTAGCTGATTTAATAACTAAACCTGATTCGCCCACCTCCACCTCAACAACGCTGCCGGTAGAAATCTCTCCGGAGATGAGCTGCCGAGCAAGCGCGGTTTCAAGATGCTTCTGCAGGAAACGCTTTAGTGGACGAGCTCCGTATACGGGATCAAATCCTTTTTCAGCGATCCAGGTCACTACGGGATCTGCGACCTTCAGTTCGATACTGCGATCCTTCAATCGTCCTGAAAGTTCCTTCAATAACAGATGAACAATCTTCTCAATTTCTTCCAGCTGGAGCGGCTTGAAAATCAGAGTATCGTCAATTCTGTTTAGAAATTCCGGCCTGAAAAGACTACGAATATCAGCAAAGATGGATTCTTTCACCGAATCTGAAATAACACCATTATCCACGGATTCCATCAAGCGTTGGCTCCCAAAATTAGACGTCATGATAATAACGGTATTCTTGAAGTCTACGGTTCTTCCATGGGAGTCGGTGATTCTTCCATCATCCAAGATCTGCAGCAACACGTTGAATACATCGGAGTGGGCTTTCTCAATCTCATCGAAAAGAACCACGGAATACGGTTTCCGACGAACGGCCTCGGTAAGCTGCCCTCCATCCTCGAAACCTACATAGCCGGGAGGCGCTCCAATCATGCGCGATACAGAGTGCTTCTCCATATATTCGGACATATCAAGACGAACGATGTTATCTTCGCTATCGAACAAAGTTTCAGCTAAGGTCTTAGCCAATTCCGTCTTACCAACACCTGTAGGACCCAGAAAGAGAAACGAACCAATCGGCTTACCAGGATCCTTGATCCCAGAACGAGCGCGCAAAATAGATTCAGTTACAGCTGTTACAGCTTCATCTTGCCCGATAACGCGTTCATGAAGTGACTCGTCCAGGTGAAGCAACTTTTGCTTTTCACCTTCAAGCAAACGAGTTACCGGAACTCCCGACCATCGTGAAACGATATCTGCGATTTCCTCCGAAGAGACTTCTTCTTTTATCAGTTTGGAATTCTCAGAAGCAGTCTTCTCAAGCTCAGCTAATGCCTCTTCCATTTTGGGAATTTCGCCATGTTTAAGAACCGCAACTTTGTTGAGATCGTAGGACCGCTCAGCGATCACCATCTCTTGTTTGGCTGATTCAAGCTTTTCACGCAATTTCTGAACGTGAGAAAACTGATCCTTCTCTTGCTGCCATTGACGTCGAAGAGTTTCGTATGTTTCTTTTAGATCAACCAACTCTTTTTTGAGATCAGAAAGTCGCCGCTTACTCGCATCGTCTTTTTCCTGCCTAAGAGCTGCATCTTCAATTTCCAATTGCATGACCTTGCGTTGGAGAGAGTCCAATTCTGCTGGCATGCTATCCATTTCAGTACGAATTGTCGCACAAGCTTCATCCATCAAGTCGATGGCCTTGTCCGGTAGGAATCGATCCGAAATGTAACGATGCGAAAGAACCACGGCATTGACCAAGGCATTATCCTGGATACGAACACCATGGTGCACTTCGAAGCGTTCCTTCAGTCCACGAAGAATCGAAATTGATTCTTCAATGCTGGGTTGATCCACTTGGATAGTTTGAAAACGCCTTTCCAGGGCTGCATCTTTTTCGATGTGTTTTCGGTATTCATCCAAGGTCGTGGCTCCAATACAATGCAATTCGCCCCGAGCCAACATCGGCTTTAGAAGGTTCCCGGCATCCATAGCACCTTCGACTTTTCCAGCACCTACAACCATGTGCAATTCATCGATGAACAGAATGATTTGTCCTTCGCTGTCCTTAACTTCTTTCAACACAGCTTTGAGCCGCTCTTCGAACTCTCCACGGTACTTGGCTCCAGCAACCAGAGATCCCAGATCCAGAGAAAAAACTTTCCGATCCTTGATCCCCTCAGGTACATCGCCTCGCACAATTCTCTGAGCAAGGCCTTCGATGATAGCTGTTTTTCCAACACCCGGTTCACCGATTAACACAGGATTATTTTTGGTTTTTCGAGATAGAATCCGAATTACACGCCGAATCTCATCATCCCTGCCAATCACAGGATCGATCTTGTTTGTCCGTGCCAGTTCAACCAAATCAACTCCGTATTTTTCTAATACGTTGTAGGTATTTTCGGGATTTTGATTTGTCACTCTTTGACTCCCGCGTAGCTCTTTGAGTGCCTTAAGCACGCCTTTCTTTTCAATATTGAAACTAGAAAACAAGCGCGCAAGTGGCGCGGGTTTGCCAATCTCTATTAATCCCAGCAGTAAGTGCTCAACGCTAATAAATTCGTCCTTGAGACGATTGGCTTCTTTTTCAGCTTCGGCGAAAGCCTGATTCAACGCTTGAGTGACGTAGATGCGAGAAACATCCACACTTCCTGAGACCTTAGGCTGATTTCCAAGCTCTCTATCAAGAGCCAGTGACAGAGCGTTGGGAGATAACGACAACTGTTTCAAGAGCTCTGGTACGACGCCATGCTCTTGCTCAACAAGGGCCTTCAATAAATGGAGCGTCTCAATCTCCGGATTGCCCAAAGATAAAGCGAATTGTTGAGCATCCTGAACCGCACGGGAGGACATTTCGGTAAATTTTTGAGTATTCATACTTTGGTAAAATGCACGAATCGTACCCCGCAATCATCACCCTATTAAGTTAACTCAGAATAATAGCTTTCATTACTATTCAATAACTTAAGGATTATTGGATCCATTTATTAAATAGAGAACCATGAGACAAAAAATTTGAAAACGTCCATGGAAGCGCCGTTATGTCCCATGTCTAAATAGAAGGAAGCCCTACAAATCCATGTGACCTTTTGTCGCAATTAATTTGATTCTATCTTAATAATCTCAATAGGAGTTCCCCACATCTGGATACCCAAAATCTGCTCTTGAGGGGTTGCTTGAACACGTACACTTAAACCATCAACCTTGAAATCCGGATCAAGGTAATCGGGAAAATACTTGCTTCCGCTTTCGGTCATAATTCCGAAAAATCCTCCCTCAAGTTCTATATATTTAATAAATCCAAGAATAGTGAGAGGTTTCGGCACTGCTGGAATCACCATCTGGACTTCTGGCAAAGCCACTTCCACCTTGATCTCAGGTTCTGGGATTAACTCCACAACTTCGACAATCTCCGGCTCAGGAACCACCTCCGGTTCCGGAGTCGAAACAACAGAAGGAGCAGGTGGTGCGACAACCGCATTTTCAGTTTTGGTCGTTGAACAGCCTGAGTAAAAGAGAGCTGCCGCGGCAATAACCACGCTGGATAATTTCGTCTGAGTCATTAGGTTTGTTAAGAAACAACTTGAGTTTCGACGGTAATCTTGCCTTCGTAAACCCAATAGTAGCAAAGTTCACTTTCTAAATTTTTGAACGCCAACTTCCTAAATTTCAAGTCCTGTGTCACGTGGCTGTTTGCAATTGGAATTATATAGCTATCATCAGGCCACAAATCCGGAATTGGCAATTTGGTAGAAGCCTCAGAAACTTGTTTAAGAGAAGGAATAAAAGGAGTACCCATACATTGTTGGAGAACATTCTTATTAAAAAAGTTCCTTTACTGAAAACACAACACTTGAAATGTATTCCAGCCTGCAGTTGTGCACGCTAGCCCATGAAAGAACGATTTATAATTTTCGGCACGGCCTTTATGGTTAGCTGTTTTGCTGTGATGTTCTTTCTCCACCTTCGCAAAGTCCGGTCAGGCGAAGCCAGCCTCCTTCGCCGCTGGGTAAACTCGGCCGGTGAAATGGGTCATATAAAGGAATGGCTGGAAGCCGATACATTTTTGGTTGAATTACCTGAAGGGACAATGACCGTTCGTCTCAACGCCCTGGATACGCCCAATCCCCTATTGGCAGGCGGCAACGACGCATTGGCGCTCGTTAAAGAATTGGTGGGAGACAATACAGTCCGCGTACTCGAGTTTCGGCGGAATCAAGCAGGCGATATTATCGGAGAGGTCTACAACAGCGAACAAGTGAGTTTGAACGAAGAGCTGATGAAAGCTGGCTGGGCCTGGTATTACGAACCTGACGCACCGAACAATCCCTATTATAGAGAATTGCATGAATCGGCAGTAGCTGAAAAACGAGGCTTATGGTCCCTGGAAGAAACCACCAAACCGTGGTTGGCATCTCCACGGGATACTTCTCCAAAAAGAAAAATCGAAAAATAATCAATCTACGGCCCTTACGCCTTCTTGGTTTTTACTGGAGATTTTCGCTTGGGAAACAATTCGCGGCATAGGGGACACTTCGTTCCGTCACATGCATGGGCTGAGCAATACTCGCGTCCGTAGAAAATAATTTGAAGATGTAAGCGATTCCAGGAACTCTCGGGGAAAAGGCGCTTCAAGTCTCGCTCGGTTTGGACCACATTTTTCCCTGAAGTTAATTTCCACCGTTGGGCCAAGCGATGAATATGAGTATCAACAGGAAATGCGGGAAAACCGAATGCCTGCGACATAACAACTGAAGCCGTTTTATGTCCAACACCGGGTAAAGCCTCTAATGCCTCCATATCTTGTGGAACCATTCCACCGTGTTGATCTACCAGGATCTTGGACAAGCAAGAGATGGCCTGAGACTTCCGCGGGGATAATCCACAGGGTCGAATGATATTCTGTATCGTTTCAACCCTCTTCTTGGCCATGTCGAACGGATTGTCCGCGAGTTTGAACAAGGCCGGGGTTATCTTGTTAACCCGGACATCGGTGCATTGGGCGGACAATAAAACGGCAACGAGCAAAGTATAAGGATCCTTGTGGTCCAATGGTACGGGGGTCTCCGGGTACTTTTTGTCCAAATAGGCCCTAATAAATTCTGCGCGTTCCTTTTTGATCATAATGGTTTACTTCGAGTAACCATTTTCAACGGCAGCGACGAAACAAGTTTATTTCTCTTTTGCTTTTTCACCAAAGGTTATTTCCCTTGTAATCAATGCCTCCGATATCCAACTCACGCCCTGCTCTTTCCTACGATCCTTCAGCCCTTCCCAGGGAACTGAAAGAATATTACATATCTGCTTCACCTGAAGATATCGACGACATGATGAAGTCGATTGAAATTCATTCCATTGATGCACTATTCAGTCACATCTCTGAAGACGTAAAATTCGCCAAACCACTCGATCTTCCGGACGCATTATCTTACCAAGAGCTGCAAGACAGGTTGTTCGAATGGTCTTCGGAGAATAAACTGCACACTTCGTTTCTCGGAGACGGGCTTCCCCAGTTCGAAGTCCCCGAGATTGTTCCTTACGTTTGCAACATCCGTAATCTGACAACTTCTTACACGCCGTACCAACCTGAACGCAGCCAAGGAACCCTGTTAACCCACTGGATTTACCAATGCTGCATGAGTGAGCTTACGGGTTTCGAAGCCGTGAACTCATCCCTGTACGAACGATCAACCGCTATTTTCGAAGCGATTTGCGCATCCCTTCGCATGACACGCCTATCAGATACCGTTATCGTTTCCGAGGGTATCTATCCCGGTGACAAAGAAGTCATCGAAACCTTGATCCAGGATACCAAGATTATCGTTAGGTGGATCCCACTGGACTCAGAGTCCGGGAGAACCCCGTTGGACAAAATCCAATCCACAGCCGCGGAACTGGGAAACCGTTTGGCGGGAGTGGTTTTCCCTCACGTGAATCATCATGGGCTCGTGGAAGACGTGGATGCACTAACCGACGCCACGCGCGCGCTAGGTGTTAAAAGTATTGCGGTGATCGATCCCATGCTTTTGGCATTCGGTGGCCTAAAACGTCCTGTAGATTTTGGCGAACACGGCACCGACATGATCGTGGGTGAAGGTCAACATCTCGGTTTAGGTGCAAACTTTGGAGGCCCGGGATTGGGGCTCTTCGGTGTTCGCTTGAATGACTCGGTTAAAAATGACATCCGTCAATCCCCGGGACGTTACGTTGGCAAAGCAGTAGATAACCAAGGCAAAGAGTGTCGTGTCATGGTGCTGTCAACACGCGAGCAACACATCCGAAAAGAAAAAGCTACTTCAAACATTTGTTCAAATCAGGCCTACGTTGCTACCATCGTTGGGGCAGCGATTCTTCAACGAGGTGATGCCGGCATGACAAAGGCCTGCTCAAAGGCCCGCTCCAATGCCGTTCAAGCGTTTCAAAAATTGTCCAGGCTGAAGGCCCTTTCATTCCCGTTTGCGGGGCAGACTTTTTTCAATGAATTCGTAGTCCAAATTCCGATAGCAGCAGCCGAACTCATTTCTAAAGGCAGTGCTGCGGGGTTACACATTGGCGTCGACGTTACCGACCGCTTCCCATCAGTCAGTGGTCACTTTTTAAAGCTCTCTTTTAATGACAGGCAATCAGCAGAAGACATTTCGAAGCTTGAAGTTTTCTTTGCAGCTGAGCTTGGAGATGCAACCACCGATTCCACCTCCGCGCCGGAGCTCGACTCAAAACAAACACGTTCGTCCCACCTTACTCTACCAAAAGTCTCTTTAGACGAATTGAAGGCTTACTACGACCGCCTGGGCGAGCTGAACATCAGTCCGGATGACACGTGTTATCCATTGGGATCCTGTACCATGAAGTACAACCCATACATTAACGATTGGGCTGCGGGTTTGTCCGGATTCGCCGATTCCCATCCGCAAGCTCCTATCGACGATGTCCAGGGCAATCTCCGTTTGCTTTACGAGACTCAGGAATGGTTTAAGAAAATTACGGGTCTCGCGGGCGTCACCACTCAACCCGTAGCAGGAGCTCAAGGCGAGTTGGTCGGCATTAAACTTTTCCAAGCCTATCATAGCCATCGAAACGACACCGCTCGAGACGTGATCATAATTCCGCGCAGTTCGCATGGAACCAATTTCGCCACGGCTACGATGGCCGGCTACGAAAATAAAATCATCGACGGTCGCAAGACCGGCATCGCTTATCTGGAAGCCGACGAAACGGGCCAGATCAACATGGACAGCCTCCGTGAAATTCTTTCAGCACAGGAAGGACACGTCGCAGGCATCATGGTGACCAATCCAAACACGGGTGGTATCTTCGAAAGTCGTTTTAAAGAAATGGCTGATCTCATCCACGAAGCCGGCGGACTGGTTTACATGGACGGAGCCAACATGAACGCCATCGCTGGTTGGGTTGACCTCAGCGCACTGGGGGTCGACGCCGTCCACAACAACTTGCACAAGACCTGGACCATCCCGCACGGCGGGGGAGGCCCGGGCGATGCTATCGTGGCAGTTAGCGACAAGCTGGTAGATTTCCTGCCTGGATTTCAGATTCAAAAGGATGATGGAATATACATCCCCGTAAAATCTGTTCATTCAATCGGCTCTTTTCACCGGCACTGGGGAAACTTCGCTCATAAGATCCGCTGCTTCACCTATCTCCTTCGACTCGGTGGATTGGGGATCAAACAAATGTCAGCCGTCGCAGTTCTCTCTTCTCAATACCTGTTCAAAACTCTCGGAGCACATTTTCCCTGCCTCCCAAAAAACGCAGAGGATATTCCTCGTATGCATGAGTTCATCCTCACCCTGGATGACGCCGATTTTGATAAACTGGAAGAAGCAGGAATTCCCAAAGCCGTGGTCATTCCACGTATTGGAAAACTCTTTTTAGATTTCGGCTTCCACGCCCCAACCGTTGCATTCCCCGAGGTGTACGGACTCATGTTCGAACCGACAGAAAGCTATACCAAGGCGGAACTTGATCGTTTTACGGAAGCCGTCCTTGCGATTCGCAAAATTATTCATGAAGCCCCTAGCCTGCTTAACAAGGCACCGCTCTTTACGCCGATCGATCGTGTCGATGAAGTATCAGCCAATCGCCAACTCCAGTTAAACGAAGCCCTGACTCACCTCCCCGAAGTGCCAACAAACCGCATCCCGGCCAAGGAACTTCAGGCAAGCTCGATCAACGAAATCTATGAGAAGCTCATGGCCCACGCATAAATAACCTTCCGCTTTACTGCTCATGAATCTTCTCATCTGTTTCGATAAGTTCAAAGATTCCATGACAGCGTTTGAAGCAGGCAAGGTGGTAGAAAAAGTACTTTCTGAAAAACATCCGGATTGGGCAATTGAAACCGTGGCCTTGGCTGATGGTGGCGAAGGCTTTTGCGAAATACTTACAACCGCTCAAAACGGGATACTGGAAATCCACACCGTACCCGGTTCATTGTTTCAGACAATTGAAGCACAACTCGGTTGGGTTAAAGGAGAAGCCCTCAGCGAACAAACCAGAGTCGATTGGAAACTTCACGCATCGAGCAAGGTCGCCATCATCGAAATGGCCCAAGCTTCTGGATTGCAGGAATTACCCATCGATCAACGTGATTGCTGGAAGACAAGCTCACTCGGAACAGGTGAACTCATTCGCAAGGCCATTGACCAACAAGCGGAAACCATCCTGCTGGGCGTTGGCGGAAGTTCCACCAATGACCTTGGCCTCGGCGTTCTTGAAGCACTCGGCCTCCGTTTCTACGACAAAGACAATCAGCTCCTCCAACCCATCCGCCCCGAGCTCTGGGCACAGGTCCATCACATCGAAGGATCAATCCCAGAAAATCTACCTCCTTTCAAAATCGCCTGCGATGTCCAGAACCCGCTGTTTGGGCCTCAAGGCGCAGCAGCCATTTACGGACCGCAGAAAGGACTGAAGCCCGAGGATCATTCAAAAATTGAAGAGCAGGGAAAAAAGATCGCCCAGCTGCTTTGCGACCACCTCAACAAAGCCTGGAGCCTTACAGAAGTCCCCGGAAGCGGTGCTGCTGGCGGCATCACCTTTGGCCTGAGCACCTGTTGCGACGTTGAACTTCTCCCCGGCTTCGACCTCGTCTCCCAATGGCTCAACCTACCCGAAAAGATAAACGCCTGCGACTGGCTCATCACTGGCGAAGGTAAATTCGATGCCAGCTCTCTCCAAGGCAAAGGCCCCGGCACCCTCGCCCATAAAGCACTATCAAAAGGCAAACGCGTGACCATCATGGCCGGCCAGATTGACGTCTCAAGAGACCTATTTCCCCGGCATGAAAGACTGGAATTCGTAGAGATTTCTCCAAAAAACATCCCCCTTAAAAAAGCCTTGGACCAAGGGCCAGAGTTCCTAGCAGAAGCTACGAAATCACTATTGAGTCATTAAAAAGCTTCGCCTACGAAAAGACCCCTTTTCGCAAGTTTCGCATCACCGTCATCCCACTGTCCTTCATTCCCACCATCTGACGGGCACCGGTTTTGCGATTCTTGCCGAACAAGTGGCGGTGGCTTTTGAAAATCTGATCCACGTACTCCTTCGATCCCAGGACCATGCCGTCGGTAAAGTATCGGACCTTAAGCCGAAGCACCTGGCCCACGGGTAATTCACCATCCTGCTCAACTACTTGCTTAACCTTTTCCCGGCTCATAGCCTTCTGGCTTTCACGGGAGGTGGTAGATCCCATCAGGAACAGAATCTTCCGGTATTCGGAAAGCATTTTCTTGGCCGTCTTGATGTTCAAAACCCGGCAAAGGCCGTTCTTGGCCTCCTCATTTCCCGTAACGGCTTCGGCATAAGCGCAGTAACGGTAGTCCTTCGGATCTTCCACGATTCCGGCCCGCACCGGATTCAAGTCAATGTAAGCGGCGACCGTTCTCAGACAGGCGGCGGTATCTTCAATCAACACACTCTTAAACCGCTCCGCCCACAAGGTTCCATAACGACGGTGACTCTTGTTATACCAAATACTGAACCGCTGCTTTAACTCTTTCATAAACAAAGAGACATCACCCATCCGGGACAGCAGTTTATCGCGTTCCGCCTGGGCCTCTTCCCCGCCCTTCTTCAACACTGCCTCCAAAGTCTCCACCTTACCCTTTTGATTGCCATACAACTGGGCAAAGCGTGCAACCAACTCATCATCACTCATCTTCTGCCCTTCCGGCACACGCACCAACACATGGAAGTGATTGGTCATAATACAGTAAGTCAAAATTTCCACCCCGCAAAACCGGGCCATATACCAGATCTGCTTACGCAGTACCTCTTTTGCCTGCTTATCCAAAAGCATCGCTCCCCCAACCACACGGGTAACGCAATGATACACGGCCGACTGGCCTAGAACTTTGAGACGGGCATTTCGCATAATTAAAAAATCCAGTGAATTAAGATGAACGCAACGAGTGGATGATGCGGCAAATTCAAGGATCAGGGGCGGAAGAGTCAATTATATAATTAGCCTGTCCCTTTTAAGTTCCCCCTTTTAAGTTCCCTATTCTCCCCCCGTGCCTTTCTCGCCATGGAAGAAGGAAGGAGAGAAATTTCAACGCATTTTGTCAACATCCAAGGTGTGTCCCCTTTGGCTGTCCCCCTTTGGCTGTCCCCAAGGTGTGTCCCCTTTGGCTGTCCCCTTTGGCTGTCCCGCCCTTTGGCTGTCCCGCCCCTTTGGCTGTCCGCCTCCCTGCCGTCGCGCCAGCGGATGATCCGCTCAGCGCTCCAGACCGATTCGGGCAGTTCCTTTGCGCAACGCTCCGGACCCTCGGTCCACTTGTTGTAACTCACGCTGAACTGATCGACCGATCCGGCCATCGACTCCAGATACTTGCCCGCGCTCGAACCACTGTCAGCGTAGAGGTAACTGCGGTAGTCTTTCCAAAGCTCCGAACACCCCTTCAACTGCCCCGGCATCAGCTCGCTGCAATCGCGGCTGCCCACACCCAGTTCGCCCGCCGCCAGAAACGGACCGGTCCACAGCGTCTGCCAGGACAGCGTGGTATTGCCCTCGTAGTTCATAACCGCCCCTTCGAAGTGTTTGCCGCTCACCTCCAATTGCGTGTCGTCAAAAAACAGCTCCAGCTGACCGCAGTGCAACAGCCGGCCATCCGCGATCTTCGGCAAGGCCCAGGCGATGAACGCACGGTTCAAGCGCCACAGCGCGGACGCTCCCTCCTGCCCTATGCCGCGCAAACACTCCGCCCTTCGCGCTCGCTTCTTCCATCGTACGGAATTCGATCTCGATCCGTGGATTTTTCATCGTATAGTGACGTGACATCCAGACACTTTACAATTTATCCCATTCACCAAAAGGTGAAAGTTTTTCTACTTCGCTAAGGATCGGGGACACTCAATAAAGGAACAAAATCACTCTGATTTCCCTTAAATTTGAAAATCATTTGTTAAATCTTCCAGGCAGCTTGCAAAGGGGTGAGAAAAGAGCCCATTACTCTGGGCATAAATGGAATTCTCTCCTTCATCGATAGACAAAAATACGGATGCGCGCAAAAAAAGCATTCGGAAGCTTTTGCGGATGCGCACCTTTCTGAGATGGTTGCCGAACAAAGGATCTCTGAATCGTTATCCTATCCTGGGGAAATATGGATACAACCTTCGAAATCGCAAATACCTGTGGTCCTTCAAGGAATCGAAAGTGGGTCCGGCGATTCTGGTAGGTTCAGTGGTAGCCTTCTTGCCGCTCTTTGGCATCCAATTACTGACCGTGATGGCTCTGGCTTTGATCTTAAAAGTCAACCTGCCTGTCCTCGCAGGCCTTCAGTTCATTTCGAATCCACTCACGCTCGTTCCCATATACCTTGCCAACTATAAAGTAGGTTCCTGGTTGCTCAATGTTGTTGGATTTGAGCCAATGAAAGAAACCGTCTCGGAAACGGTTTTGACGGGAGTAAATTCGACCATGCTTGGTGGGGCCGTTTTAGGAACGGTGGTGGGATTGCTCTTATACGGAGTCTACATGGTTCGGCTAAAATGGAGTGAGCGCATTTCTGAAGTTGCCCTTTAAAGGACATTCCCTGCTTATAGTCACCCAAAACCAGCAGGTATGCCGACTCCGTCATTCAGAAACTTTTTTTTCAACTCCAGCTTTGCTTTCGCGCTTATACTCTTCGGGCTGAATTCCGGCCAGCTGGAAGCCGCTTCAAAAATCATGCTGGGGATCGATGTGCTCGAATCCACAGACTATTCCATTTTAAAGGGAAAAAGAATTGGCCTCCTGACTCACAAAGCCGGCGTGAATCGGTACGGAGTGAGCAGCATTGATTTGTTGAATCGATCAAATGTGGTTAACCTGAAAGCCCTCTACGGACCGGAACATGGGATCGATGGAGTTGCGGTTGCAGACGAGAAAGTGAAAAGCGGAATTCACAAGAAAACAGGCCTACCTGTTTTTTCTCTATACGGTGAGCACCGAAAGCCAGCACCATCCATGCTTGAGGGGATCGACGTGATGGTCATCGATCTGCAGGACGTGGGAGTTCGCTCGTACACTTACGTTGCCTGCATGAAGCTGACAATGGAGGCTTGTTTTGAAAATAATAAGCAGGTCATTGTCCTCGATCGACCCAACCCGTTGGGAGGAATCAAAGTAGACGGCCCGCCTCTGGAAGAAATATGGGAGAGTTATGTGGGCCCGTTTCCAACGCCTTATTTGCATGGACTGACCATAGGTGAAATTGCACGCATGGCCAAGGCGACCAAAGGTTGGTTGGATGTAGAAGATTCCATCCGACAACGTGGCCAACTTACCATCCTATCCATGCGCGGTTGGAATCGTAACATGCTTTGGCCAGATACGGGTCTTCAATGGGTGGCAACGTCTCCCAACATTCCTGATCTCTCAGCTGTTCTGGGATACCCCATGACCGGACTCGGTGCTCAGATCGGCGGATTTAAACATGGCATCGGGACCCAGTACCCCTTTCGTCTGCTCACCTTTGAGGGAGTGTCTCCCAAGAATCTTCAACAGCGGCTCAGCCAAATGAATATACCCGGCCTTCGTTTTGAAGAAAAGAGCTTTATCCAGTCCAACGGGAAACTGGGCATCGGCGTTTATACGGCGGTGACCGATTACAACAGCTTAAGGCCCACCGAGTTGAGCTTTTACATGATGAAGCTCGCAGCAGAATTCCAGGGTACGAATCCCTTCAGCAATGTGCCATTTTCCCAAGAGAACCTTTTCAACAAACACGTCGGATCTTCTGCGTGGTGGAAAGCCCTGTCCACCCAGGGAGCTCGAGTAAACGTAGCTGCTTGGGTCAATGAATGGGAGAAACAGGCGAAAGCCTACCGGGAGAAGACAAAGCCATACTTTCTGTATAAGTGACGAGGTAGGAGGAAATTAAACCTACTATTGTTGCCAGGCTGGTGACCAACAAGTAGTGCGGCCACCAATAGTTTCACGTTTCAAGGACTGTTTGGTCTTGGGACACATCCCCCCATCTTTCCAACGGTGATTAAATAGCCAGGAGTCCGGGAAATCACCCCAGTTATCGCCGACAATAGTTAAGGCATGTTTACAGACCCATCGAACTTCATTAAAAATAAGCCGACTTTCGTCCGGGGATAAACTTTTTACCCGCCTTCCTGGAGCGAGACTCGCCCTCCAAAGAATTTCATCGGCCATCCAGTTCCCAACGCCAGGAAAAATATCCTGCATCAATAGAAATGGTTTTAGTTGAGTGCCTTTTCTTCGATTTAAATGAGAAACGAAATAAGAGAAATTGAACGCCTTCGAAAGCACTTCAGGAGGAAGGGCTGCCCACCATTTCGGAGCTTCGGGACTCACATCAAAACGCACACGCCCAAATTGCCGTGGGTCGTTAAAAAGCAATATCCCGTTTTCAGTTTCAATAACCAGATGAGCATAGTGGTCATCATACGCGGAATCTTCAGTGAAGCTCAACTCGCCGGTCATACCCAAATGGACGCCAAGCCAGGCATCTCGATCGGATCGAAACAACATCTGCTTCCCATGCGTTTGAGACTGGATCAAACAACTACCCGGTAATGATTTTGCCAAATCGACCGGGGACATATCGCGATATAAACGCGTCCACGGATGCAACGTTACACGAACGATCTTTTGGCCGATTCCAGGCGACCATTGTTTCCGGAAATAATCTACTTCAGCCAGTTCGGGCATCAGCTACTCCTCAACCACTATCAATCCAGCACCTGAATCGTAGAGGTCTTTGTTACTGGCATTGAACTCAAGCTTTAGCTGGCACTCCAAACTAAACAGATCGAGCAACTTGAATCCGGACAACGAATACACTCCCTCTTCAATCTCTTCCGTGGAGAATGCGAGCAAGAGATGATAGCCATCACGGGAAACTTTAAAATCCTCCGAAGGTGAAATATAAAACGTCCGCTGACTACTGTTCTCCGTCTTGGGAGAGTAGGTTTTTATTTCTATGTAGAAATATTCACTTCCCTTCACGGCAAAGAGATCGGGATACCCAGCCGTTTTCCTTCTCCCCGAAGGCGGTGAAGGCCTCCCAGATTCAAATCCTGCTTTCTTAAGGGCAGCGAGCACATAAAGCTCAACCGCATTTCCCACCTCATTGATTCTCTCCGCATGGATGGGATCCTCACCCACTTTTGCCACTATCTCCTCAGCTACTTGCTTGAAGAGCGGAGCAAGCTCTTCTTTCCAGTCATAAACCTCGTGGCCCGAAATAAGTTCGATCAATTTGGGCAACGCGATACGCCTTCCATGCTGCGCGCCCCAGTCTTCCGGTGGATCTCCATTTAAAGATCCTGCCAGCCAAACGCCGGCCAAAGACAAAACGCCTATTCGCCATTTTCCAATCATCCCTTATGCTATGGGCAAAGATGGCTGATCGGCAATACCCGGTTTAATCCAGAGTTAATCATTTTTTGAATTGCCAACCGTGTCGGCAAAACGGCTTACTAAAAATCTTTCATCCGGTCCGAGCCCTGCTCGGAGCAATCAGAATTAACCTAGGAAACACCTCTATCTTTATGTCTAGAACATGCACCCTATTCACCGGCCAATGGGCAGATTTGCCCTTGGAAGAACTAGCACCAAAAGCAAAAGCCATGGGTTACGATGGCCTCGAACTCGCCTGCTGGGGAGATCATTTCGATGTCATTCGGGCCAATAAGAGCAAGCAGTACCTCAAAGACAAATGGGAGCTTCTATCGGACAACGGACTCACCTGCTACGCGATTTCCAATCATCTGTCAGGTCAGGCCATTTGCGATCTCGTCGACGAACGCCACAAGGCAATTCTATCCGATCAAATTTGGGGCAATGGAAACCCAGAGGGTGTTCGCAAACGTGCCGCCCGCGACATGATAACTGCAGGCAAGGCTTGTCGCAAATTCATGGACCTGAAACCTGGCCGAAAAAAGAAAGATGATTTTCCAGCCGTAGTGAATGGATTTACAGGATCAAGTATCTGGCACATGCTTTATGCTTTCCCTCCCACTACTCAGGCCATGTACGAGAAAGGCTATCAGGACTTTGCCAAACGCTTTATCCCTATCCTCGATGCATTTGATGCAGTTAATGTTAACTTCGCTTTGGAAGTTCACCCAACTGAAATCGCATTCGACATTGCCTCAGCGGGTCGCGCGATTGATGCGGTTAAAGGACACAAACGATTTGGATTCAACTACGACCCATCCCACCTCGGTTATCAAGGAGTGGACTACGTAAAATTTATCCGCGATTTTGCCAGCCGTATTTACCATGTTCACATGAAGGACGTATGGTGGGGCCATGGTGATGGCTCAGTTGGCGTATTCGGCGGACACACGGACTTTACGGATCCACGACGTTATTGGGATTTCCGTTCGCTGGGGCATGGAGACATCGATTTTGAAGAAATCATCGTTGCACTGAATGACATTGGATATGCAGGTCCACTCTCCGTTGAATGGGAAGACGGACGAATGGATCGTTTCCACGGAGCAGAAGAAGCGGCCACTTTCGTCAATGCGGTCGATTTCAAACCCAATGAAATGGCCTTTGATGCCGCCTTCGATAAGTCCAATCAATAACCCGAACTATTTTAGAACTTAAAACTACCTATGAGCACAAAAATAGGAATTATCGGAGCCGGAGGAATGGCTCAGTATCACATTGCTGGATTTCGCCAGGCAGGCGCGGAGATTCTGGCCATCGCAGACATGTACGAGCCCGCCGCTCAAGCTGCGGCTGAAAAGTACGGAATCCCCACTGCGCTTGGCAGTGTAGAAGCCATATTAGCGATGGAAGAGTTGGACGCGATCTCCGTCATCGTCCCGAACAAGTTTCACGCACCACTGGTCATTCAGGTATTGGAGTCGGGAAAACATGCCTTCTGTGAAAAACCACCCGCGATAAATGCAGCACAAGTAGCGGACATGCAAGCGGCGGCTGAGAAAGCGGGCAAGCACGTCATGTTCAACTTCAACAACCGCGCCCGCCCTGAGTCCTACGCCATGAAGCAATACGTTGCTGATGGAACGGTTGGAAAAATTAACTCCGCCCAGGCCAAGTGGATTCGCAGAACTGGTATCCCTGGTTTGGGAGGCTGGTTTACTACTAAAGCACTCGCTGGCGGAGGTCCATTGATCGATCTGCTTCACATGGTCGACCTCGCTATGTTCCTGATGGATTATCCAGAACCCGCATACGTCCTGGGTGCAACGTTCGACGATTTTATCACCGACAAAAACTTCAAAGGCCCCTGGGGCATTCCTGACAACGCAGACGGTACAACAGACGTCGAAAGCGCTGCTCATGGATTCGTAACCTTTAAGACCGGTCAGGTTTTGACCATGCAGGTGTCGTGGGCTGAAATGGTTAAACGCGAGGAAGTCTCGGTCGTTTTCCAGGGAACCGGAGCCGGAGGTAAGATCGAACGACTCTTTGGCATAGATGGTTTGGATGAAACCGGCATCGACAGTTGTGAACTCTACGTGCAGGAAAACGGCAACTCGGTAAACCGCGAGGTCATCACAGAAGCCTGCGAGGATATGGGTCGCTCACGATCTGCCGCCAATTTCATCGCAACGATCGAAGGCAAAGAGGAGCCACTGAATACGCCTGATCAAGCACTATCACTGATGAAAGTTATCGATGCGCTCTACGAATCCGCAAGCAGTGGAAAACCAGTGGCATGTTAATTTCTAAACACTCGAACTTGTAATGAATAGAAAACTAAGAATGGGAATGGTCGGCGGTGGCCGAGGTGCATTTATTGGTGCCGTTCACCGTATGGCCGCAAACCTTGACGGAAAAATCGAGCTGGTAGCTGGTTGCTTTTCCTCCAAGGCCAAAACATCGAAATTGTCCGGTAAGGATTTCTTTCTCGATCCATCGCGCGTTTATACCTCCTACGAAGACATGGCGAAAAAGGAAGCGGCTCTTCCTGCAGACCAGCGCATCGATTTCGTGAGCATTGTTGTCCGCAACAATCTACACGTCCCAGTCGCCACAGCGTTCCTCAAGGCCGGTATCAATGTCATTTGTGACAAACCATTGGCCTTTAATTTGAAAGAGGCCAAGGAGCTGAAGAAGGTGGTTGAAAAGTCTGGCAAAGTGTTTGCCCTCACTCACAATTACACGGGTTATCCCATGGTCAAAGAGGCACGCGAGTTTGTTAAAAATGGCAAGCTTGGACGTCTTCTGAAAGTAGTGTCCGAGTATCCACAGGGTTATGCCGTGGGTGACGTTGACCGAAAAGGTCCGACCAAAATAAATTCCTGGCGAACGGATCCCAAAGTCGCGGGAGCTTCTAATTGTATGGGAGACATTGGCACCCATGCCGAGAATCTGGTTCACTACATCACTGGGCTCGAGATTGATGAGCTCTGTGCTGAATTAACCGCGTTTATTCCAGGCCGCCAATTGGACGACGACGGCAATGTCCTGATCCGTTACAAAGGTGGAGCAAAAGGGATTCTTTACGCCTCACAGATTTCCAACGGAGACGAAAACGCCTTAACGATCCGAGTGTACGGAACAAAAGCGTCACTCGAGTGGCATCAGGAAGATCCGAACGAGTTGATTATTAAATACGCGGACAAACCACGTCAGATACTGCGTCGCGGCAATGATTACCTCGGCAAAGCAGCCCAGAATAACTCCCGGACACCGTTTGCCCACCCGGAAGGATTTATTGAGGCATTTGCCAATGTTTACCTCGCTGCCGCCGAAGCCATTTCAGATGAGGTAAGTGGCAAAAAACTGAAGAAGAGCTACGACTTCCCGAATATCGACGACGGCATTTACGGAATGGCGTTTATCGAGTCGGTAGTTAAGTCGAGCAATTCCAAAGCGAAGTGGACCAAGTTTCCAAAGCTGTAACCAAGCCTAAAACTTTACCAAACCCTGTCGGCCAGCCCGGCAGGGTTTTTTGTTTAAGACAAAAGAAAACTAATCACCAATCAAAGGAACTTCACCGTCCTTAAATTGCACTCTCACCTTATCGCCCGGTTGAATAGACTTCTTTGAAACAATCGGTCTTCCCACATCATCTCGAACAATCGCATATCCACGATTCAAAATCGAAACAGGACTGAGGGATCTGAGAAGAGACTCCGATTGCAAATAGCGACTTCTACTTTGAAGAACCCTGGTATTTATTTGAGTATCAGCACGGCGACCCAGTGCCTCCACATAAACGCGGTATCGTTCAATTCTTGGTAACGGATCCATACTCTTTACCTTGTGATTCATTTCCTTCAGTCGGTTCTGATTCTTAAGGATCTCGGAAGTCAGTACACCCTTCATCCGGTTGGTAAGATCGTCCAATCTTAGTTGCCCCTGCTCAATCCGACCAACCGGAGAAAGCAAATCCAGGTGTCGCCGATTTACCTCAAGTGCTTCCTTCCTGGAACTCAATCCTTCCTGAACCCAATAGCTAAGATTGTCGGCCGCGGAGTCAAAGCGATCAATAAGCTGCAGGTAATCGGTGCTAATAATTTCTGCTGCTGCGGATGGTGTTTCCGCGCGGAGATCGGCAACAAAATCAGATAAGGTGAAATCAATCTCATGGCCCACAGCCGATATAACAGGAATGCCGGACCTATGAATCGCCCGCACAACCACCTCTTCATTAAAAGCCCACAAATCCTCCAGACTACCTCCACCACGACCAACCACCAGTAGTTCCAGTCCAGACAGTTTTTGTGCAAAATCAATCATGCCTGCAATCTCAGAGGCTGAGCCTTCACCCTGAACTTTTGCTGGTAAAACAATAACGTGCCCAACCCATTCGCGGCGTTTTAGAATGCGGATAAAATCCTGCACAGCCGCCCCGGTAGGTGATGTGATAATTCCAACCGCACGTGGAAAGCTGGGGATCTTCTTTTTTGTCTCCGCATCAAATAATCCCTCTTTCTGCAAGCGCACCTTCAACCGTTCAAACTCCTGCTGCAAACGACCGAGACCATCCATGACGACCAAACGAACGATCAACTGGTAATTTCCCCTCGGCTCATAAACACTGATTTGCCCAAATACAATCACCTGCATGCCATCTTCAAGATCGACACTTTGCTTCAAAGCATCGTTTCGAAACATAACGGAAGTTACCTGGCTACCCTCGTCTTTAAGGGAAAAATAAACATGGCCGCTCGACTGGCGACGCAGGTTGGATACTTCACCACGAATCCAAGCACCCCCGATTTCAGTCTCGAGCAGGTACTTTACTTTCTGAGTGAATTCCGAGACCGAAGCGATCTCATCCGCCGGCGGTATCAGCAGATCCTGGTTCTGGTTGTGCATAACGTTTTCTGAAATAGGAAATGGCAATAAAGGCAACGACAAGCAGGCCCAATCCCAAAAGCGCTTTGCCAATGTTTCCGGAAAAGAAGGAATCTCCAAAGATAATGACGCCAATTATTATTGGAGCCTGAGCCACCATGGAGATCCATAAGTAAGGCCAAAATGGAACGTAGGACAGACCAAGCACATAATTTTGCGCGACCAATGGAGCACCGCACAGGCGAATGACAAATATCCATTTAACTGCATCGCCCTCCTTCACACGTGGCAGCTCGTAATTCCAGCGAGCCACAATTTTCTGAATAAAATTGTGCAGCAGCTTGGTGCTGATCCAATAGGCCAGAATAAAATTTACCGCGAGAGCCGAAAGGACAAAGGGTATGGCACCCGCAATTCCAAATCGGATGCTGGCTATGATAACCAAGGGCGAAATGGGAAACCCCAATAGAGGAAGAATCGCGACCATCAAAAAGAACAGAAGGGCGGGCCAAGTTTGAAGTTCCTCAATCCAGAAGTTAATCCAGGATTTGAGATCATCTATCCCGATATCGGTAAAAGAAAGCAGGCCCCAAAGACACAATGCTCCCAAGAACAAAACACCGACTAATACTAATAATTTTTGCTTATTGATCCAATCTCCCATGGGACGTAGCGAGACTCGGAGACCCACCTAAAGAATGCAAGTCAGCGATTGGCAGTTCTTGACATTAATACAATTACGATTCGCGGAAGGACATAAACGGGTTCAAGATCGACCCTCCATCCCCTAGCAGAATGCTCGCTCGCATTAATGCTGTTTTGTGTGATCGACCGAAGAAAATTTTATTTTCCTCAATCCAAAGAAGGTCATCTTCAACAAAATCCACCCGTGGCTGAACCGTGATATGTTGGTATCTCCATAAGACCGATCTTTGTAGCGTACCAGGATGTCCCGAATTTTCAGATCAAGCATGGCACTACCGAACAGGAGATTGAAATCGCCAAACGGGTCAAAATCGCCAAGAATACGGATGCGTTTTAACAGCCGTTGGTAGTCAGTCCGAAGCATCATTTTTGTTCCGCACAGACTATCCTTAAAATCTTGGCCAAGGACAAAACTCAAAGCTACGGCGAAGAATTTATTTCCCAGAAGATTCAGGAAGCGCATGGCTTCTGACTCCATCGGATAAACAAGGCGACAGCCGTTGGCGAATTCTGCCCTACCCTCAGCGATCGCTTCATAAAATTTGGGTAAGTCTTCGGGTGGAGCTGTTAAGTCGGCATCCTGAATCACCAACACATCTCCTTCAGCGACTGTAAAACCGGCGAAGACCGCGTCCCATTTCCCTTTTCCGGGCTGCTGAAGAATTTTTATTTTGTGAGGACCTTTGTAGGCAGCGGTTTCGCGTTGAATTACATCCCACGTATCGTCGGTACTATTACCTTCGACAAAGATTATTTCCGTTTGCTTCCCAAGCGTGGGTATGCGTTCAAGGGCCGCTAGAACATTGCCGGACTCATTTCGCGCAGGTACGATTACTGAACAGGAAATATCACCTTCCAGCCGTGGTTTAACGGTAGGACGTGCCACAATTAAATTGGACATTCCCAAATGTCGAAAGAATGGAAGCCGCACTAAAAAGCGATTGAAGAATCCACTCAATAAAGGAACGCGAAATGGAAACATTTGCTCGGTCGTCTTCGTAAGCACTTCAAATCCATTGAGTTCAAGTATGTTGCAGAGGTCTGTTTTGCTCAGCCAATTGCTTTCAGGCTGTTTCGTCACAAGGCCAAGCCATTTCGCCATACCTAACAACGGCTTGTAGACTTGATTAAGCGACAAAACATACAAGCGAGTGCGAGGATGACACGACTTGCGCAGGTTGGAAATGCTGGCATGGATATCCTGTAAATATCCCGGTAGATAATCCATAATAACCGCGTCAAACTCTTCATCGATTTCATCGGTATGTAAATCGCCCTCGCGAAACTCGAGGTTGGGAAGGTCGCGTTCGCCTCTGGCTCGCTCAATCATCTTTGGACTCAGATCCACTCCAAGTCCTCGGGAAGGCTTGAGTGATTCCAGAAGCTCGCCAGGGCCACAACCCCATTCGAGTACCCTCGATTTTTCCGGAATATGATACCTAAGAATCCCCTGAATCTGGGAGTGAAATGAACGCTGCGCGTTGCGGGGACCGGAATCGTTTTCAGCGACCCAGTCAAAGTGTTCTTTGAAACTCATAGATTAAGGATAGGAAGGGTAAGTTAAATAGTGTGAGGTGTCTCAAATCGTCTTCAAGTAGATTCCCTTAAGGAATACTAAAGCGAGGAAGCTTCGATCGAAAATCGGATGTGGTGAGGATTATTTAGAAATTCATTTTCTTAAAAATTGATTCAGGAATTGAACGGACGATAAACATGATAAGTCTCCAATATCCGGGTACGTAAGCAGTAGATTTCTTTTTTTGAATAGCGTTTACAATACCCCGGGCCACTGATTCAGGAGAGGCAAAGAGTAGACCCTTCTTGAGATGCCGAGTCATCGGAGTATCGACCATTCCCGGCTTAATATTCACAACATGCACTCCCGAGGCGGCTAATCGACCTCTCAAGCCATCGGTAAAAGCAGAGGCCCCTGCTTTGGCTGATCCATACACAAAATTACTCTTTCTTCCCCTGTCTGCAGCGACCGAAGTGATCGAAGCAATGGTACCACTTTTTCGTGTTTCAAAGTACAGAGCCAAAACGGTTAGAAGAGAAGCATAGCTCAGGAAGTTGGTATGGATCGATGCCTGAATTGCCGGAAAGTCGTCCTGGATAGTTTGCTGATCAGGTAGAACACCATGGGCAATGATGGCTATGTCTATTGGGCCAGCCTCCGCAACGGTTGCTTCCAGTTTGCTGGCGTGAAGGTCGCATTGGTCCAAATCGATTTCATACTCCCAGATCCCGGTTGCGCCCAGAACCTCGAGGTTCTTCCCAATGCTCTCCAAATGTTCTTTGTTCCGTCCCCAAACCAAATGAAAGGGCTGTAAGACCCCGAAGAGAAAATCCTTTTAAAAAAACATCTACCAAGATCACCAAAGATCCCAGCATACAGCCGATCCCGATAGCAAGGAGCTGATAATGATCCCACTCTTTGACCGTAAAGCAAACGAGCCAACTCCCCATAACGCAGATCATGAAGAAAAAGATTCGGATGATAAAAATGGTCTTGTTCACTTGTTTGGTCATTTCGCTGCCAGGCATGGCAGAAGGACAATAATTCTTAATTGAGCACGCAAAAGCGAAACCCTACCCAACGCGAACGAAAATTTGTTGCGACAGTTCTTAAAGGTTTTTTTCGCATTTGGCTCCAGGTATCGGCTCCACTCCCTCCAAACAAATATACAACTTCCCCCTCCTCAGAGCGATACACCCACTCCGTAAGATTTCCAAATAGGTCATACAACCCACCAACTGCCTGAGATGTACCAACAGGTTGGCTCCGAAAGCCACTCCGACCTGAAAACCACATCTCATTTTCATTTAACAAGGAGAAATCAATTTCGGGAAGCCATTCTTTTTGAGGTAATTGGACTTGTTTACCTAAGGACCAACCCAGCAATTTACAAAACTCATTGGCTTCATCGAATCCAACCGAGTCGACAGGATAATTGTCACCTACCCATCGACTAGGGTTGTTACCCATAACTTGATGATAGAGCAACTGATCAACCTCCGTTTTATAAATCCACAAATTGAGGACCGAATGTTTGACCAACCCTTCGCCAACCTTTGCAGATATATCAGGGAGGTCGGCTTGGTGTATTATCATCCAATTAATCCGCTCTTTTAGAGATGGGTCAGGTAACAGACTAAATGAAAATCGCTTCTCAAAATCCTTTATGCAACCTTCAATCTCTAACAAAGCAGCCTCCACATTTGCCCATTGATTTTGCTGGAGGAGTAAGTCAAGCAGTGCCACCTGCTCGGAAAGAAGGACTGCATTCGCTTGACTTTGGTCGGACGCCAATTGCGCCCTTAACTGTTCAAAGCGTTCACGATTATAATAAACAGTATTAGGATAGCGCTCGTTGACCAAAGCCTGAAGATTCAATGCCCGGTCAATACTGTTATTGCTCGGAGCAGAAGCCGCTAACAAATCTTCAATCCGTTCATTCATTTCTGCAGCCTCAATACGCCTTTGGTTTTCTTTTAGTTCCTGGACAAGCCGCCAGCGCACCAAACTACTGTCAGGCATGTTTAGGTTAATAGATTCCTGAAGAACAAGCGCACGGTCATAATGCGTTTTTGCATCTTCCCATTTCCCTTCCTCAAACGAAGCATTTCCCATTTCAACCAGGCTTTCAACTTCGACAGAAACATCCTTGGCTTCGAGCCTTTCTAGCAAATGCTGGATTCTGGCGACCTCATTCCTATCGACCAAGTCGCTTTCCTTTAGGTGAGAATTTATCCATTCTTGAGCCTCTAGCGCTTCCTCTAATAAAGGTACGGCCGAAATAGCATCACCGTGATTCTCGAATTGAGCGGCTCGATCTGTATACGCCCTGGATTTTGAAAAAAGCATTTTGCCCTTGGTATCTTCGAGGCGCTTTAAAAGCCGGTTTAACCGACTCATTGAACCAAAGGAGTCATCAGGATCAACGGCCCTTAGTTTAAACTGATATTCGATTGCTAGTTCCAGAGAACGAAAAACCTCGGGATCCCCAGGGTCTGCCATCCAGTTTTGCTCAAATACCTCTTCGGATTCTATGCTCTTGGACATCCATTCAATAACTGATGACTCCTCAATCTCCCAACTTTTTGCCCGTTCAATTTGTCCAGGATCAGCAAACCACAAATATATTAAAAACACCAAAAACAGGGATGCGACCATAAAGACAGTGGCTGATAACCAGAAAAGCCCCTGGGACTGAGCTCTGTCTTGATCTTGGTGAATTGGCATGCTCCCGTTTTGTCGAATAAATCCACTGCAGAAAAGAAAAACCGTAAGTTGATAAGCCGCGGCTTTTTTATTTGATACTCATCAATACACCAACCACCTTATTCCCCTTTTTATAACATCCATAGTTAGACCATTGGAAATCGATACAAATAAAGAACCCTATCACCGTTTTGAAACCGTGTGCGTCCTTGCAGTCGGCCTTTTGGGTGCGTCTGTCGCTATGGCATGCAAAAAATATCGAATTGCAAAAAAAGTTCACGTTTGGTCTCGCAGGGCAAGCAGCCGGGCAAGACTGTCGGAACAACCTTGGTGTGATGAAGTGTTTTCTGAGCCGCAAGAAGCGGCTGCAGCAGCAGACTTGGTTGTGATATGCTCGCCAGTCGATTTTATCGTTCAACTATATAAGGAGATCAAACCGTCGCTAAAACCCCATGCTTTGGTTACTGATGTGGGAAGCACCAAGAGCATGATCTGTCGCCAGGCAAAATCAGAAGAAGCGGATCAGGTGCATTTCATCGGTGCGCATCCCATGGCTGGCTCAGAAAAGACAGGAATGGACTTTGCCGACGAAGACCTCTTTTTGAACAACCCCTGTATTGTTACTCCACTTGAGAATTCTAACGACTCCGCCGTCCAGAGAGTCGTCCAATTTTGGAAATCACTGGGAGCAGTTACGTTTATAAGAACGCCGGAAGATCATGATGAAATCGTAGCCCACATAAGCCACTTGCCCCACCTTATCGCTTCGAGTCTTTGTCAATTCCTGGATAAGAAACCAGACAATTGGTTACAACTAACCAGTTCCGGGTTGCGTGACACAACGCGGATTGCGGCTGGTGACCCGACCATGTGGAAAGCAATTATTGAAACGAATCAGGAGGAGATCAAACGAGCCCTCTCCAAATACCAGGATGAGCTACAGCGTATTCATTCAGCTCTTACGAACGGGAATATGCTGGAAATTGTATCCATCCTCGAAAAAGGGAAGCAATACCGAGACCGCCTCTCTTAAGGGAGAAAATTAAATGAGTATCCTTTATCCTGATCCTCTGGCGATAAAACCGTTTTCGCGACCTGTTTCAGGCGCGGTAGAAGTGCCAGGCTCCAAAAGCATAACGAATCGGATGCTCATGCTTGCATGCATGGCTTCCAACACGGTGGAACTAACCGGCGCTCTGCTCAGTGACGACTCTCAATACATGGTCGAATGTTTGCAGAAGCTGGGTTTCCAGGTTAAAATAGATCCTGCCAAGAAAAGTATCCATGTTTCTGGCACAAAAGGAGAAATTCCTTCAGAGAAGGCATCACTCTTCGTCGGAGTAGCGGGCACCGCGGCAAGATTTTTAACGGCTTTTTGTGCAACTAGAAACGGAGGGCAATTTGTAATCGACGGAACTCCGCAAATGCAAAAGCGCCCAATGAAAGGGTTATTGGACGCATTGGAACAACAAGGAACTGACATCCACTCAAACGATGGATTTTTACCGGCAACTCTATCACCGCACGGACTGAAGGGAGGACGCATTCAATTAGAGACTTCTGCAAGCACTCAGCTGCTTTCCGCACTCCTTATGGTTGCTCCATTGGCTGAGGAAGACCTGGAAATTAAGATTTCTGGAGGAGCCGAGATAAAACCCTTCGTACGACTCACCCAAGAATTGATGTATCGGTTTGGGCAACCCAAGCAACACATCCAATCTCTTGGAGATGGGAAGGCCCTCCTTCGCGTAAAGGCCGGAATTCCCTACTCAATACCCGAGATAGTTGCGATAGAACCTGATGCTTCGGCAGCGTCCTATTTTCTTTCATTGCCCTTGGTTGTTGGCGGCAGCGTAACCGTTAAAGGGCTGCATTCGAATTCTCTTCAGGGCGATTATGCTTACACCGAAGTTCTTCGCGAGATAGGCATGAACGTGGAGGAAACGGAGGTCGGTACAACCGCGTCCATTCAGCTAAAGGAACTACCCGGTGCCGGAATAAACAGGAATTTTTGGCCCATTTCAGATACCTTTCTCACATTGGCTGCGATTTCACCTCTACTGAAAGGAATCACCCGCATAGAGGGAATAGCACATACCCGTCACCAGGAAAGTGATAGAGTCGCTGCCATGGCCAATGAGCTTATTAAATTGGGGCAGTGGATTGAAGAAGGGGACGATTACATAGAAATCCATGCCGGTCCGATGATCCCATCAGAAGTGATGACCTATCATGACCACCGGGTAGCAATGAGCTTCGGAATTTTGGGTTGCTTTAATCTGTATGGCGATGGGACTCCCTGGCTTAAGATCAGCAATCCCGGATGTTGCTCAAAAACTTTCCCAGAATTTTTTATCGAACTTGAAAAGTTGCGAACCGCATGAAAGACGACAACTTTATCATAATCGCAGTGGATGGGGGTGCGGCCTCAGGAAAATCTTCCACATCAAAATTACTGAGTAAGCGACTAAATCTGCTCTACGTTAATACTGGCTCGCACTACCGGACGTTGACATGGGCGATACTGAAGGCGGGATACTCTGTGACTGATGTGGATCCAATCGTTTCACATTTGAAGGCGATTGATATCGGAACCCGCATTGAAGGAAAAGAAGCGCATATCACTTTGGACAAAAGAATCCCTGGTCAGGAAATCAGATCAGAACAAGTCAACGAGGCGGTTTCCATTGTAGCGGCAATACCAGAAGTTAGGCTATTTTTGTTAACTTACCAAAGATCCTATGAGCAGTTGGCACGAGAAGCAGGATTTTCTGGTCTAATTATGGAAGGTCGAGATATCGGCTCCATCATTTTTCCAGATGCAGATTTTCGTTTTTTTATGTCCGCAGATGAAGGCGAGCGAACCCGAAGAAGAAGATTAGAGGGGCAAATCGATAGCATACAGAAACGTGACCAGCTAGATACTAAAAGAAAGACAGCGCCTTTAACTTACACAGAAGGTGCGATTCTTGTAGATACCACCTATTTGAGTCTCAATGAAGTCGCAGATAAAATGACCAGCCTTATCCATCTCGTAGAAAAAACTGATCCAAAACCTCAAGAAAACTTAGGTAAAAACACTAAAAGCTGAATAGGTACTGTAATACTCTTCTCAAGTAAGATCTTTTAGTTTTTTAAAGAGACTTGTAATAAACATTTTGGGTGAAAAAAATTTACTACTTTCAGGAAAACGGGATTGATAATGCCCATTTTGTAGCATTTTTAACCTGCAAGAAACTAACAAATAATTATGAATAATAGAACCTACTGGACAAAATACCTAAGTGTATTTTTCGGATTGCTGGTGCCCTTTGCGGTCGCCTTCGCCCAACAAGAAAACGATGAGAGACTGGATACCTACAATCTGGCCGAATTAAGCATCGAGGAAATTCCTATCGAGGAAAACATCATGCCGACCTCGCGACCATTCAACTCGGTCTACGGAACCAATCGGAGCATTCTCGACACTCCCCGTAATGTAACGATTATTTCCCGGGAACAATTGGATGCCATCGCGATTAAAGACGTTCGTGACTTTTCCAAACTTACATCGAGCTCTTACACCAAAACAAATTTTGGTTCACCAAGCACACCCAATTTACGAGGTCAGGAAGCCGATCTATTTGTCAATGGAATGCGACGTGGAGGATCCGTAAACGGTAATGGAATGCCGATTAACTTCAACGCGGTTGAATCCGTGAATATTGTTAAGGGTCCGGCAGGGGTTGTTTACGGCACCACCAATTACCTGGGTGGCTATGCAGACTTGATCACAAAGAAACCCTTTTTCGACGGGCCTCACGGTGAAGCTCAGTTCAGTATTGGTGATTACGATCAGTACACGTGGAATCTAGACTACGGTACTCCTCTTGAAAACGGTAAGACTGCATGGCGCATGTCTTACGAAGGAAAAGACTGGGGCGGTTACTGGCAGTTTTGGAAACAAAAAACTCATGCGATCTATTTTGCACTGACACATATGCCTAGCGATACGTATACGATTGAGGCGAATATCGAATTTTTCTTCGCCAATTATACGGAAAACTGGGGCATCAATCGCGTATCTCAGGGATTGGTTGATAAAGGGGAATACATTCCTAACAGACAAACTGATGCTGACTATGCCAAATACGTTTCCCTCTTGGGAAATGGTGATGGTTTCTGGGCAGGCACAGCTGGAGTTGATTTTGCAAGTCATTTTGGTGGGGCCGGATTCGCAACAATCGTTCCCGTTGCCTACAATACAGTCCCGGTAAATCGCAGATGGAAACTAGCTGCTCCGGGAGATGATTCCGATGGAGTGTCCATCTTCGGTGGAATCGACCAGACCTGGGAACTTGCGAACGATATCGTTATCGTTAACAAAACCTCCTTCGGTTACAAAGACAGAAACACATTTAGTTCCTATCACTATTCCGAATTGATGAAGGACAACTACCTTGTTGAAAACAGGACTGAAATTCGCTGGGGAGGTGACATGGGAAATGGTTCCTACAACATGAACGCTGGTGTCCGCTTTCGCTATGATGACATTTGGGCTGTGAATCACTTTTTCAATGAGCCGGTAAATTTCTGGGACATGAATCGCGATCCTAACTTACGCCGCGTTCCCGATCAGGGTTTTACCGGCCTGGCCTATGTCGAAGGTCAAGATGCACGGGGAATTCTTAGTAAATGGTGGATTGGAGGAGATCCTAACAATCCAACAGGTGCCGATAGCAACATGTTCAATGTTGGACCCTTCATTCAGACAGACTTACAATTTACTGATACTTTCAGCCTCCTTGCTGGTTTCACGATGGACTTCCTGGATGCCACACAATGGCACCCGACTTTAGGGAGCAACAAAGAATTTGATTATGACGGCGACGGTATCAACGAGAAAGGCTATAAAAAATCCGACACCATGAAACTCATAAACTACAACATTAGTCCCGTTTTTAAGGTCAATGAAGACACCACTATCTATGCCACTTATAATTTGAGTGATACCTACACTGCAGATACCGGTGGCCGTCCAGATGTATTCGCATTTAATGATGCCCAAGAAAGTGAGCTTTTGGAGCTCGGAGCCAAATTCTCTTTCCTGGACGACAAATTCTTCCTGGGAGCTGCTTTTTTTGACCGTGCATTTACTGAAAGAAACCAAGACGGTTCGGTGGATGATGTGGAAATAGACGGATTCGAGATCGAGTTCAACTACCAGCCATCCAGCAAGATGTTCCTCACGATGGGCTATAGCTACCTCGACGCTCAAAGAACTTTGGGATTCTTCGCTAGTGGCTATACTATTGATAGAGCTCTTGCTGAAACGGGCGGTTTCTATGTTTCTCCAACTTTTCCAGGCGGACCTACGGATTCGAGCGGAAACGCCTTGCTGGTGAATTCTCCTGGGACTCCAGAGCATTTAGTAAATGCACTCCTTCAATACAAATTCGAAAACGGATTTGGATTTACGGCGGGTTTCCTTGGTTGGGGTGAAATGACTTCTGGTTATGAAGGTTTTCCAATATTCATTTTTGACCCAACAGATCCTGATGGCGGCTATAACATTACTGCCAATACAGCACACCTTCCTTTCCAGCACGAAATAGACCTTAGCTTTTTCTATGAGCAGGAAGATTGGATGGTTAAACTCGCTCTTTTCAACATCACGGATGAAGAAAATTGGGATGCTAACAATTCTGGATACGGGAATGGATCCATTGTTTCCAGAATGCCTTTCCGTGCAGAGGTAACGGTGAGAAAACGTTTCTAAGAAACACTTACATTGCTTTAAAAAAAGGACGGTCTCTAACGGGACCGTCCTTTTTATTTGGGAAATAGGAGCGAACCTAGTCTTCTGGAAATTCTGAACTGAGAACTTTTGCAGCCTGATCTTTTCTAAATTGAATGAGCGCTTCTCTGACCGTGGGATCCCCAAGTGCGATGATCGCAGCAGCGGACAAGCCCGCATTGGTGGATCCTGCTTTTCCTATGCCCATAGTCGGAACTGGAATGCCTCCCGGCATTTGAACCATGGACAAAAGAGAATCGAGCCCAAGCAGATTAGATTCCATAGGAACTGCAAGCACTGGCAAAATAGTGAGGGAGGCAACAACACCTGCAAGGTGAGCCGCCCCACCGGCTGCTGCAATAAAGACTTGTACCCCTGCTTCTTCACACTCCCTCAACCAGGCTTCCAATTCCTTGGGTGTGCGGTGCGCACTTAAGACACGTTTGTCGTATGAAACGCCAAGAACATCGAGAATCTTAGCGGAGTGTTTAAAGACGGGCCAGTCGGAGATACTGCCCATCACAATGCCAACTTTGGGAGAAATTGTGAGTGCCATAGGTTCTGTGATTAAAGTGAAACGGAAAGGTAGGTAAGGCTGGCTATTGATTCCAAGTCTAAAATCCAGGAACCTTGGTTTTATATGAATCCCAGTTTGCAACGATAACGCCTACTACAACAGAGGCTACCCGATATAGGTTTTCCAAACTCGGAAGATAGGCCGGGAAACGATCCTCTTCAGATTCCTTGGAAGTTATGTTTTCAACAGCTGTTTTTGAGGGAGGTTGCATGCAGAAATTGCTGGCTGACCGGACGACCATGATTCGATCAAACTCAAGTTTACCTTGATCTTTGAGAACGGCGAAGCCTCGTAAAGCGCCCATTTCCTCCATGGTGCTCATGGCAAAGGTGCCTTTGCCTTCTGTCCAAAGCTTCACCCATCGTTCGGCCCACTCAGTAAAATACTTACCATGCCAAAAGCGTTCGCTGGCGAGAACGTCACCCAACAATACACAAGGCGCTTTCATGGCAGCCGGAGTGTCTGTGTAAAGTGCCCTACCTTCTCGCATGCACTCTGAATCCTGCAGCAAAACGTCTTTGGTTAACTGATATGCCCAGTTTTTCAAACCGTCGTTCAGTTCAAAAACTTCATCTTTGAGAAACACACCATCCTCTCCTCGATATGGGATCTCGTATGGTTCATTGGAGCCTAATGGGAAAAGCCCGGTTGGCCAATGGGCGGGGATTTCACGCGAATCAATTTCGAAAGCCAAATTTCCATCCACAGCAAATCGAGCCCAAGCAACACTGCCAATTGAAGTCACATGCGGATCGGCTCCAGCAATACCAGCTATCAAGAAATAAGTATGCCTAAGATCAAACCGTTCATCATAGCCTAAAGCCATCAAGCTAATGGCCGGTTTCGTAGCTCCGATACCTAACAACAATGCCCCTACCCCATCGCTGTTTATAAATAGCTTACCCATGGCTCCCGGGATCTCATACGATTCGGAAAACCCCAAGCGTTCCTTAAACAAGGTCTGTTCACCAGGAATCTCACCTACGGGTTCAAACAAGCTTAGAACAATTATCTTCGGGGCTATCTTTACGGCCATAAGTTGAAACTGGTTTCTCCAGAAAGGGCAGGCAAGCGATAAGCCAGCGTGAATGGTTTATTAACCATACCTACTTTCCATTCCAGAGAAAGGAAATGCAAGGAGGGATTCTTTCTTAATCCGATTTATTGGATACCGACACAAAAAAGCCCTCTCTTTCGAAAGGGCTTTGAAAATTCTTATGAACCAAAACGGTTATTCGTCTCCATCCTCACCGATAGCTTCAACTGGGCATCCTTCGAGGGCTTCCATACACTGATCAATACCTTCCTGGTCGCCAGGTTGTTTATAAACATAGGAGTAACCACCGTCTTCATCACGTTTAAAGTAATCGGGAGCAGTTTCACGACAAAGATCGCAATCGATACATTGCTCATCCACGTAAAATTTCCCCGCAGCATTCTCAGGCCATTTATCGTTTATTTCCGCCATAATGCTAGAAACCCTTGCTATTCTTTAAATCCTGTCAAGTTCGATGTTGTACATTTACAGTCCAAAAAACGACGAAAGGTTTGCACTTTCCAATTCGACCACAGAGGGTGAATTTACTGGGTAATTATCAGGAAACCTTTTACCCAAATCGACACTCCTTAACTACCAGCCATGCTTTCTGACCGCCCATACATGCGTGAGCCGCAGTACCAGCCATCTCCGCTCAAGCCACTTTACTGGTTGATTGGGATCATGGTTGGCGTTTTCATCGTTCAAACTTTGGTGATCAATTGGTTCCAATCACCTTTTTTTCAGATGCTTTTCGCACTGTCTGAATACGGCATCAAACACGGCTACATTTGGACTTTCCTAACCTACGGTTTCTTACATTCCACAAACGGCTCAATACCTGTCCATCTTTTATTAAATTGTTTGGGCTTGTTTTTCCTGGGACGAATTCTTCTTCCGCTTCTCGGTAAAGAACGTTTCTTTACCCTCTTTGGAATCTCAGTCTTTCTCGGAGGATTGCTTTGGTTCGCCATAAATCACTTGCGGGGATATAATATCCCTCTGGTAGGAGCTTCGGCGGGTATCATGGGATTATTGGTCGCATTCACGATGCAGGCGCCAAATCGGCCGATCACAGTCCTTTTGTTTCTGTTTCTCCCTGTAACTATTACACCCAGAAACCTGGTAAGAATCGTTCTGATTTTTGAGCTTGTTGGTTTTTTTCTTAGTGAATTGGCCCCGTTTGGGAATGGGCTGGGGATCGCTCACTCAGCCCACCTTGGTGGCATGTTTGGCGGTTGGGTATTTGTAAAGTTCATCCTCCACAAAGACTTCACCATAGGCACAACTGACATAAAACCACCTCGCTGGTTTAGCAGTGAAAAAATCAAAAAGGCGAAAACCGGACGTTTCAAAATCAACTTCACAAATCGCAATGAATTGCAAAAAGAAGTAGATCGCATTCTCGATAAAATTAACCAGGAAGGATTTGGAGCATTAAGCGAAGAAGAACGTTCAACCTTGGACAAAGCAAAAGAACTACTGAATCGTTAGATCCACCGAAGTGAAAGGATTGTAAACTTCGGAACCATTACATTCTCGGTACTGTCGAAAACCAAAGAAGAGATAAATTGGAAATCTAACCCATAATCAGACGAGCCAAAACCGCAGCCCCCTTTTTTTCCATTGTTAACACTACGAATCTTTTTGAAGCAACAGGACCCCAAATGCCGAAATTCAAGAGTGACAGACACCCACCCCAATCTTTACAGTTAATATAATGCTTAAACTCAGTTCACGACTTTCTCTCACATTGCTTCTATTATTGGGAGCTGCCCCCTTTGTTAAAGCCCGGGATTTCGAATACACCCAGGCCATGAAAAAGGAGACCCAAACGGTTGTCTTCCTGCTAGAGAATTTTCACTACGCCCAGAAGTTTATAAATCAATCCCAGGCCGAAGAGCTCATCGAAGGCTTCATGGAGGATCTTGATTATAATCATGTCTTTTTCCTCAAGCAGGACCGGGAGGAAATGGTTAGCAAGTACGCAAGTAGGCTGGAAAGAAGCTTAAGACGAGGTGAACTCGAGGCAGCTTACGACATTTACCAACGATACGAAGAAAGGTTTCTAAGTCGTATTGATTGGGTTCTGGAACGCCTCACCGGTGGATTCGACTTTGAAGAGGAAACCGAATACGTCGTCGATCGTGAAGAATTTCCCTGGTTGGAATCTGTTGAAGTTGCGGACGAACTTTGGGAAAAGCGACTCAAGTATGAAATGCTCTTCGACATCCTGAACGACGAGGAACAAACGGATGCGGTCGAAACAATTAACAAACGCTACGAGCGCTTGAAGAAAAACCTACTCGATCTGGAGTCGAGCGATATTCAGGAAATTTTTCTGACTACCCTTACTCAGATGTTCGACCCACATTCCACTTTCTTATCCTCGGACACCCTGGAGGACTTTTCCATTTCCATGAGTTTGTCTTTGGTCGGCATCGGTGCCATTCTCGTCCAGGAAGAAGGCTACTGCACAATCAGAGAGTTGATACCCGGAGGCCCGGCTGATCTGGATGGACGAATGCGGGCGGGCGACAAGATTGTTCTCGTGGCCCAGAAAGGTGAAGAACCCGTAGATGTTATCGATATGGGTTTGAGAAAAATTGTGAAGATGATACGTGGAGAAAAGGCCACTACGGTACTCCTGACGGTGATCCCTGCAGATGCTGCTGATCCATCTTCTCGGGAAGTGATCGATATCGTCCGTGATGAAGTGCAAATCACAGCCAGCCGGGCAAGCGCCAATGTATTTCAATTGCCAATTAACGAGAAAGAAGAACTGCCCATTGGAGTCATTCAGTTACCTTCATTTTATGGAGACCTCAGTATAGAGGAAGGCGGCACTCCCACCAGCACCACAAAAGATGTGGCGGAACTCATCGCCAAATTGCAGGAGCAAAACATTCGTGGACTTATCCTGGATTTAAGAAACAACGGAGGAGGATTATTGACCGAAGCGATCGATCTAACCGGACTTTTCATCAAAACCGGACCTGTCGTACAAGTACGTAACAGCAGAGGTTTCATCCGCCGTGATTGGGATCGAGACGAAGACATCGCCTACGGGGGTCCACTTATTGTCCTTGTTTCAAGGTACAGCGCATCGGCCTCAGAAATCGTTGCCGGGGCACTTCAATATTACGATCGAGCCCTTATTGTTGGAGATAAATCCACTCACGGAAAAGGAACCGTTCAAGCTGTTTATGAAATTGATAAACTGGCCTCACCATCCTTCTTTAATGACCAGCCTACAGGTGCAGCAAAATTGACGATTCAGAAGTTTTATCTCCCCAATGGAAGGTCCACACAGAATAAAGGGGTCATCTCCGATATCGCCTTACCTTCAATCAATGAATTCTTGAAAATTGGAGAAGCTGATCTTGATCACTCCATGTTGTGGGACGAAATAAAACCGGTCAACTGGAGCAAGAAGGCAAGTGAGCTAAAGTTTGATCCGATCGATGAGTTACTGAAAACCCAACTCACAAGACTGAGCGAGGCCCGCCAAAACGAATTGGAAGAATTTGCATTTCTTAAAGAGAGTATTGAGTTCTTCAAAGAAAAGCAGGAGCTAAAATCGTACTCCCTCAACCTCGCAAAACGCAAAGAACAAAAAGAAACAGACAAAGAGTTTCGCGATTTACTCGAATCCAGACAAACCGAACTCAAGAAGCTCAACTTTATTAGTACGGAGATAACCCTAAACGAAGTTGAAGTTGCCAAAGCAACGGAGAATTCAACGGACAGCGTGCATGTGGACAACCCGCCGAGTACGGTCTCATCTCTGATCGAACCAACAAAAGAACTCGCCAATTCCAACAAAGAATTTCAACCAGAATTAGGTGAGATAAATAATACATTATCTGGTCCCGAGATTGCTCTGAACGAAACTCCGTTAGATGATAGTTCAGAAAAGGGCGACAACGACTCTACAGAGAAGGGGCCAAGCATCGACATTCACCTTCGCGAAACCCTTCGTATCTTATCTGATTGGATTCACGCACAAGATCCAGAAGTGAAAGACACAGCTGCCAATCATGGTGTAGCTGAAGTAAAATCCAAAAGTTAGTCTCTACTTGAGGCCGATTAAAAAACGGTCGCGTCTTCCCAGGTCTTTAACGGATTGAATCGCAACAAACCCGACATGTTTGGCACGCGCCATTAAGTCGGCGTGTTGATGAATCCCCGTTTCAAGAACGAGCATTCCTCCGTTTGCAAGATAAGAGAAGCTTTCATCCACAATGCAGTTGAGGTCATCCTGACCATCATCTCCGCCGTATAGGGCACCACGTGGTTCAAACTTAAGAACCTCTGGCTCAGCAGACTCCATTTCGGCAGATGTCAGATAGGGAGGATTGGCGATAATGAGTTCAAACTCCCCCTCTACATTTTCAAACCAATCCGAGGCCACCAACTCTAATCGATCAATAACTCCGGCAGATTTTGCATTTTCCGTAGCAAGCTCCAGGGCAGGTTCAGACTGATCAACCGCCACCGCTAGGGAATTAGGGAAAACAGACAGTAATGCGATTGCAATGGCACCGCTACCTGTGCCCAAATCCAATATACGGGTCGGCTCCTTGTTTAAATAACGGGTATGGAGCAATTCGACCAAGTACTCTGTCTCCGGTCTGGGGATAAGCGCACGTGGGTCGATCTTCAATTGAACATTGTAAAAATCAATAGTCCCAAGTATATACTGAAGCGGTTCTCGATTTGCCCTGCGCTTGATCCCTTTTCGGATTCCAACCAGTTCCTGCTCTGTCAATGGTCGCTCGAATTGGAGATACAAATCCAGCCGCTGAAGGCCAAGAGACTCGGCCATAATCCATTCGGTACTGATTTTTGCATCTTCTACGCCACGTTCATTTAGAAAACTGGTGCTTTTTTGTAATACTTCCAGCAAGGTAATCATAGCAGCAGCACTTTGGCCCAACGACTAAATCAAGACAACAGGCCCTTCCCTTCTAATAAAGCCTCCAACTTATCTTTATACTCTGCTTCCCCCAACGCTTCCACCACCGCACTCAGATCACCTTCCATAATTTGAGGAAGTGTATGTAGAGTTAAGCCGATCCGATGATCGGTTAGACGACCTTGAGGAAAATTGTACGTGCGTATTCGTTCGCTTCGGTCACCAGTCCCGATCTGACTTTTTCGCTGAGCGGCATACTTTGCCAGCTCTGCTTGTTGTTTCTTTTCGAGTAATCTTGAATAAAGCACCTTCAAAGCTTTGTCCCTGTTCTTGAGTTGAGACCGCTCATCGGCGCAATAGACCATTTCGCCGCTAGGAAGGTGAACGATTCTAACGGCAGAATCTGTAGTATTTACGTGCTGACCACCTGCCCCGGAGGCACGCATCGTGGTTATTTCCAAATCATCAGGATGGATATCGACATCAACTTCCTCTGCCTCAGGCATCATCGCCACTGTTACTGTCGAGGTGTGAATACGGCCTCCAGATTCCGTAACCGGGATCCGCTGAACCCGGTGCACACCGGACTCATAACGCAATTTGCGATAGACCTCATCTCCAGTTACCAAGAAAATGTGTTCTTTAAAACCACCCACTTCGGAAGGACTGCTACTCATTGGCTCAATTCGCCAACCATTTAGTTCAGAATACCGTTGATACATCCGAGAGAGGTCACCGGCAAACAGACTGGCCTCGTCGCCCCCGGCACCAGCTCGAATTTCAACAATCGTGTTTCTGGAATCAGAAGGATCCGGAGGAATCATTGAAATCAATACCTGATGTTTCAACTCGGCCAAAGTCGTTTCCAGATCCGGGAGCTCCGCCTCCGCCATTTCTTTCAGCTCCTGGTCCGCGCCATCCTCGTTTATCAATTCGATGGTCCCGGCTATCTCAGCAGCCAGTTTTTCAATGACACCATATTGCTCGATTAATGCGCCGAGTTGGTGGTGCTCGCGCGAAATGATGCTTACACGACGCTGATCTTGAAAGAAATCGGGTGCTTCCATTTCCGCTGACAATTCCTGGTAGCGGCTAATGTAAGGGTCAATTGGTGGGATGCCTTCCATACTGTATTTTATTAGAAAAGCTCGTGATTAAATGGGTGGAGTTTTATAAAGCAATCCGTATAAAGGGTCCTCTTTCTAATGGAAACAAGCCTATACACTCAAAACGTTGTCGCTTGTATTTGGGATTTCGACAAAACGCTCATTCCCGGCTACATGCAGCAACCGCTGTTCGAAAAATTTGATATCAACGAAAAGCGGTTCTGGGAAGAAGTGAATGCATTACCCAAGGCCTATCTGGACCGCGGGCTCACCGTGTCTGCTGATACGATATACTTAAATCACCTGCTCTCCTACGTTCGTGCAGGTATTATCAAAGGTCTCACCAATGCGAAACTTGAAGAATTGGGGAAAGAACTCGTTTTCAATCCCGGCCTGCCAGGGTTTTTTAAATCGCTTAAAAATTTGATGACATTGAAAGCCGAGTACAAAAAGCATGATATCAATCTCGAACACTATATTATCAGCACAGGTTTAGCTGCGATGATAAGAGGAAGCGAAATCGCTCCATTCGTTGAGAATATTTACGGGTGCGAATTTATTGAAGATCCATTCCTTCCTCATTATCTGGATCAGCAAGACCTGGGTATCCACCCGGACCACGAAGTATCCCAAATCGGAGTGGTCATCGATAACACCATCAAAACTCGCTATATTTTCGAGATAAACAAGGGTTGTAACAAGAACCCCGAAATTAACGTAAACTCTAACATTCAACATTCAGACCGCCGCATTCCGTTTCGCAATATGATCTACATCGCCGATGGACCCAGTGACATCCCCGTCTTTTCGGTGGTAAAGAACAACGGAGGCAAGACCTTTGCAGTGTATGATCAATCCTCAAAGGAAGAATTCGCTCAAAACGATCGATTGCTTCAGAGTGGCCGTATCCATGCCTACGGACCCACAAACTTCCAGGAAACTAGCAACACAGGCATGTGGCTGAAGATGCACGTATGCGATATCTGCGATCAAATCGTTGAAGAACGAGAATTGGCGCTTACCAAAAAAGTAGGGAAACCACCCAGGCACATCCACAAAGAAGAAGAAATCGCGTTAGATCGTCGGCTCGAACAAGACACAATGTTTAATGAAAAAGAGTAACAAATTCCAGCCGTTTTCGCATCTCAACAAGTGTGGAAATTTTTGCTAGCCAAGTTGGAAGAATTTTCTAAATCTACCCTCTCAAGTTTTCAAACAACCTAGTAATTATCTATGATTGAAGTTCAATCCCTCCATAAAAAATACGGTTCTATCAATGCAGTGAACGGTGTGAGTTTTGAGGTAACCCGAGGTGAGATCCTTGGGTTTCTAGGCCCCAACGGTGCCGGGAAATCAACCACCATGAAAATGATCACCGGCTTTATCCGGCCCACTTCCGGCAAAGTACTGGTTGATAACATGGACGTCCAGGACCACCCGGTCTCAGTGAAAGAACGTATCGGCTATATGCCAGAGAATGGTCCTGTTTACGGAGAGATGACAGTTGAGGAATTTCTGATTTTTATTTCAGAAATTCGGGGGTTTGACGACCCGACGCAACAGGAAGATTGCATCGATCGGGTTTGCGACCTTTGCCGCTTGAATTCGGTTCGTCATCAATCCATCGAGACTCTGAGTAAAGGATTCAAGCAACGTGTCGGGTTCGCTCAAGCGGTGTTACACGATCCCCCCGTTCTCATCTTGGACGAACCTACAGACGGCCTGGACCCCAATCAGAAAAAAGAGGTGCGCAAAATCATCAAGGCCATGGCCAAGGACAAAGCCATTATCCTCTCAACGCACATCCTTGAAGAGGTGAGTGCACTGTGCACACGGGTTATAATTATCGCTAAAGGCCAGGTCATAGCGGACGAATCGTCAGAATCTCTTCTCAAACGAAATAAGTATTATAACGCACTTAAAATTGAATTTGAAGGAGCCGACCTCGAGGCCGTTAAACAAGCGCTCAAGGAGCTCCCGGAAGTCGCTGCGGCTGAGATCAATGAAAATTCCGTTGAAGTGTTTCCAAAAAATAAACAATCCATCGAAACCTTGGTGCTAAACGTATGCCGGGAAAATAACTGGCATGTTTCACGATTTGAAAAACGGCCTATTGGATTGGATGAAGTCTTCTGGGAATTGACCGCGTAAGCATATCATTCGAACTATAATACCCAATCTATTGATATGAAACAGATTCTACCTTTATTTAAACGTGAGTTCTACGGCTACTTCAGATCACCGGTTGCCTACGTGTTTCTAATTGTATTCCTGGTCGTAAGTTCAGGCCTGACCTTTTACCTGGGTCGTTTCTTTGATTCACGCGTCGCGTCGCTGGATATATTTTTTGCGATGCAGCCGTGGATATACACCTTCTTTATTTCTGCCGTCGGCATGAGGCTATGGGCAGAAGAAAAAAGGTCCGGCACGTGGGAGCTATTATTCACCTTACCGATTCGGGTGAAAGACGCAGTCATGGGAAAGTTCCTGGCAGGATGGGCCTTCATAACTACCGGCATTTTGTTAACCTTCCCTCTTATGTTGACAGTGGGCTACCTGGGCGACCCGGACTGGGGACCGATTTTCACTGGATACATTGGTAGCATCCTTATGGCCGGCAGTTTTCTTGCCGTATGTTCCTTTACATCCTCACTCACCCAAAACCAGGTGATCAGTTTTGTGTTAAGCGTAGTAATCAATTTGGGCCTGGTATTCCTCGGATGGTCCGTATTTACCGATTTTCTTTCCTTCCTGCCACTTGTCTGGGTAGACGCATTAAGTAACTTTAGCTACACTACGCACTTCGCCGGTTTTACACGGGGCTTAATCGTCGTCAAGGACCTGGTTTTCTTCTTTTCAATTTCGTTCATTTCACTGCTTCTAACCGTTCTTGTTTTGGAACGCTAATCCACCCGATTCACACCTATGAATACTTCCCAAAAGTTTATCGCTGGATTCCTACTCATCCTCGTCCTTGTTTTTGCAAACATGTTTGCCAACTTGTTCAGCTGGAAACTGGACTTCACCGATGGCAAATTATTCACCCTATCCAAAGGCAGCCAATTGCTGATTGATAAATTGGAAGACCCTGTAGATTTCGATTTCTATTTTAGTAAATCAGTGGACGGACTACCCATTTCCTTTAAAAATTACGGGACACGCGTTGAGGAAATGTTGCGCCAGTTTGAATCCGTCTCCAACGGAATGATTCGCCTAAACATCATCAACCCCGAGCCAGATACGGAAGAGGAAGAAGATGCAACCAGCGCGGGCATCACCAGCAATCCGATCGGCAATGGTCAAAACCTGTTGTTCGGCCTGGCTTTAACCCAGGCAGACAACCAGGAATCTGTTCCGTTCTTCGCCCAACAAAAAGAAAACTCTTTGGAATATGATATCGCAAAAGCGTTGTATACGGTCCAGCAGTGGGAAAAACCGACCATCGGACTGATTTCAGGTCTCCCCTTGATTGCACCTCCGCAATACTTTCCTGGTCAACAGCCCCAGGGAACAGATTGGACATTCATCCAGCAACTACGTCAGAACTTCGAGATTGTTGAAATCTCTGCTGCAAGTGATTGGCCCTCAACCTTGGATTTGCTCATGGTCGTTCATCCTCAAGACCTCGACGAGCAGTTGCTGTTTGAAATAGACCAATATCTTCTGGCGGGTAAGCCGACCTTCATCGCCCTCGATCCTTCCAGCTTTTTTATGAAGTCCCAGCAGAATCAACAGTCCATGATGATGGGGCAACCTCCTCAAGGAATAACCAGTAGCTTGCGCCAACTGTTCACTGCCTATGGAATCGACTTTAACGATATGGAAGTTCTGGTAGACCCAGAGAATGCAGCTCAAGTAAACACCCAAGCCGGCCCGATGCAAATGCCCACCTGGCTGAACCTCGACGAGAAGGCACTAAACCTGGATGAGTTTATTCTATCACAACTGGATTCCATTCTTGTAGTTGAGCCTGGCACATTTGGAAAAACGGAAGACTCGAATTTGGAGATCACGCCGTTGATTCAATCGTCTGAAAAATCAGGGAAGCTGTTTGCCATGCTTGCCAGTCAGGTGAATAACCCTGTTCAGCTGACTCAAAACATGACCGCTGCTGATGGACGTTTAACCATTGCAGGCTTTGTTCGAGGTAATTTGAAAACCGCATTCCCTTCAGGCAAACCTCAAGCACCACCAGTCGAGGGAGAAGAAGCCCCGGCGCCGGAGGAACCTACGGACGCATCACACCTGACAGAATCTGTCGAACCGAGCAGTCTTTTTCTCATCACCGATTCGGATTGGTTGCAGGACCAATTCTCGGTTCAAAGGATTTTCGGAAATCTTTTCCAGCCGTTAAACGATAACCTTAACTTTCTAACGAACACCGTTGAATTTATGTCAGGAAGCCGGGATCTTATCTCGATTCGTCCCAGAGGAAATTCCATTCGTCCGTTCGAAGTTGTGAATGAAATTGAGCGACAGGCTCAAGTCGAATACCAGCAGAAATTAGAGGAGCTCAACCGCGAGGTTCAGGAAGTTGAGGACAGAATTCGCCAGCTCCAAACACAACAAGGTGGAGGAAACACCCTGGTTATGACTCCTGAGTTACGCGCTGAAATCGAAGAATTAAATCAGAATGCCGCAGCAAAACGAGGGCAACGCAGAGACGTGCGTAAGAAGTTACGAGAAGACGTAGAAAGCCTCGGAAATAACCTGGCCTTCGCTAATCTCACCGTTATCCCCTGCCTCGTATTCATCGCAGGAATTCTCTTTTTTATCCGCAGACACAATCGCAAGTAGAACAGACTCATCATGAAGTTAAGAACACTTATTATTGTCACTGTCGCTCTCGCTGTCGTCACGGTGGCTGGTTATTATATACGCAATGCATCCCTCACTACACCACAAGACGATCCTTTGGTGGGGACCTCGTTAGTGGATAGTACCATACTTCCGGATGTGAACAGGATCGAGGTTAGCAAGAACGGAACCACTAGTATTCTTGAAATAGACGAAAACAAGCAATGGGTGGTTCGTTCGCTCTTTGATCTCCCGGTAGATTTTAATAAACTCAACCGGCTGGTCCAAGATATAGTAAACGCGAAAGTTCAACGTAAGATTACAAGTCGGCAAGACCGCATGGATCGACTCGAACTTAATCAAGGAACAGTCAAGTTGATGTCGGGTTCTGATAAACCCCTTTTCGAGATCACCTACGGAAAATCACTTTCCGGAGGAGGAAAGGCTTTTATTTTTGGACGTGAGAAAACCGCTTATCAAGCATTCACCTCTCCATCAGTAGATGCGGATTCCAACAATTGGGCTGTTAAAACACTCTACCAATTGAACGCTGATAATGTCGCCGGCATTCAATTCTCATTAGCCAATGAAACCTGGGGAGTTCGCAGAGACGACAAAGACAAAGAGTTTGTGAGCACCTTGCCGATAGACACCCGGACTCCGAAAGAGAGTGCCATAAAATCACTCATTTCTCGATTCTCGAATCTCCGATTTGACGCGGTTGCAGAACGCGCAACTGAAGAAGCCTCCCAAATTTGGAAGGATGCGCAAAGCAAGGTACGTTCAATAAAGTTCACTCTCTTTTCGGGTGAAACCATAAGCATAAAAATGAGTCAATGGGAGCCCCCCACACCAGAAGGTGAAGACGCACCAACCAGTACCGGCCCATCCACTACCTACTTACATATTTCAAATAGTCAGGTGGATCATTCGATCAACAAACTTATGAATCGCCTAAGCTTCAAAACATCGTCCTACACATTTACGGGGATTCCGGTGGATATCACTGAGGTAGCAGATCTCCCTGAACCGGAAGTAAAATCTGAAGCTGTAGAGGCACCTGCCCCTGAAGAGGTTTCTGCCGAAGCAACTGCACCGGGACAGCCAGAGATCAAACAGCACATCGACGGCAACTCTGTCATTTTCGAAGTTACCCCAGCAAAAAAGGAAGAAGACAAAACAGTCGAAGAGCGAACGACCCCGCAAAACTAGGTTTAGTTATACTGTTAACTGAACTTCCAGTCGAGTAACTCCAATTGGAGTGAGCGACGACCGTTAAAGTGGTTCCAGTTTATCTTTGCGGCTATGTCGATAGGCTGATCCGAGGGCGGTAGATTGTCCGCCTTTTTCCAGGCAACTCCCGATAAATAAACTCCAGGTTTTGGTTGAAGCAAAAAGCGGTAATGGTCGCTACCAAACGTTTCTGGAGGTCTACCTAACTGGATATTTTTAATCCCAAAGATAGGTTCAGGATTCCCCTGACCAAAAGGGTGGAGCAGATCCATGGTATCCATAAAACTCTCACAAATGTCCTCCGCATTAATATTAGCAGCGATTTCGAGTTCTGGCTCAAAGGCATCACCCTCAAGCGCACGCTTAACGGCTTGGTTGAAGGCCTTTTGAAACGCATCCACATTGGACTCTTCCAGTGAAACGCCCGTGGCCATCGGATGCCCACCCCAGCTTTCCAACAAGTCGCTGCATTCACCCAAAACCTCCACCAAATTCACCCCAGGTACACTTCGACCAGAGCCTTTTGCAAATCCACGATCTTCTCCCAGGACAATAGTTGGGACATTGTGCTTACGGGAAACACGTCCAGCCACAATACCTACCACTCCAGAATGCCAGCTTGGGTTGTGTAAAACGAATCCATAAGATCCCTTCAAATGGGTTTCAATATAATGATCTGCTTCTTCAACGATGCCGCGTTCGATATCTTGCCGTTCACAATTCATCGAATCGAGTTGTTTAGCCATTTCCAAACATTGAGACACGTTTCGATTAAGAAGCATCTTTACGGTCAGTTCAGCATCGGCTAATCGACCGCTCGCATTGATACGCGGTGCCAGTTTAAATGAAATGTCCGTAGACGTAACGGGATTACCACTTTGCATTCCTGCTACTTGAAACAATGCATGCAGCCCTTCTCGCCTGGTTGACTCGAGCATCTTTAAACCTCTATGCGTCAGGATACGATTCTCTCCAACCAACGGGACCAAGTCGGCAACGGTACCCATCGCAACCAGGTCCAGGTAATCCTTAAGCTGAATCTTAAATGCGATGGGATCACCATCATCCCGAAGAGATTTCACAATCCCATGAACAAGTTTGAACACCAGACCAACCGAACAAAGATGCTTCCAAGGTTCGTGATCACCATCGTTCACATGGGGATTTACCAGGATAGCGGGTATCGCCTCCTCGCAAGTTGATCGGTGATGGTCGATAATGATAACATCTGCCCCTGTTGACTTTATGTGGCGTATTTCATCGATCGAGTTGGTTCCACAATCAACCGCAATAACCAAACCCGCGGATCTGCCATCAAGCGCTCGATCAATCGCCGTACATGAGAGGCCATAACCTTCCTCTAAACGGAGCGGGACCGTATATTCGGGGAAAATCCCAAAGGTGTTCAGGGCATGAACCAGTAAGGCGGTACTGGTAATACCATCCACATCATAATCCCCTATGATAACGATACGTTCCTTCCCCGCCATGGCCTGGCGAATTCGAAGAACGGCATCTTCCAATTGGGAGAGATTGAAAGGATCATCCAGGTGATTCAATCGCGGATGCAAAAAAGCCTTGGCAGCCTTAGTCTCCTTGATACCCAGCCGGGCAATCAACTGCGCTATCAGGCGCGGAATCCCTAACTCCTTGGCGATATATGAAACCGTCCGTTCAGAAACGGATGCATTTCGCCACTCCATAAATTATGGTTTTGCCTTGTTGCCTGCTTCCCACTCGTAACTTGGCAGCCGATCTGCGTGTGATTCAACCCTGCGACGATCCTCCTTATGCCAGGCATAAAATACCGGACTCGCGATGAAAATGGATGAAAACGTTCCGGTCAGAATTCCGACAACAAAGGTGAACGCAAAATCACGGATGATTCCGGTACCAAAGATTAGCAACGATACGGTAACCAGTAGCGTGGTTATCGATGTGAGGATGGTTCGGGAAAGCGTTCTGTTAATGGCCAAGTTAATAACTTGTTTCAAAGACAGCCCGGGATTCATATCCAACTCTTCACGTATCCGGTCAAATACCACAATCGTATCATTCAATGAATAACCGACGATCATCAGGAGTGCCGCTACCATCGGAGCAGAAAACTGGTTCCCAAAGAGAACAAAAATGCCGATAGTCATTAATAAATCGTGTATGGTCGCAACGACCGCGCCTACGCCAAAACCAACCTCAAAACGCAACGCCACGTAGAGCAGGATAAACACCAATGCGATGGCCATGGAATAAAAGGTGTTAATCAAAATTTCCTTACCTACAGTGGGACCAATTTGATTGGTGCCAATCTCCTCAAGTCCATTATCCGGATAAGCAGCAAATAGTGCTTCCATTAATGGATTACCTTGCTCAAACGGCGTGGCAATTTTCAATACGGGCTTTGCATTGGCACTCAAAGGTGTATTCAACGTCACATTTACTTCGCCTATACCCAGGTTGCCTGCAATCGATTCAATTTCAGTAACGCTTAGTTCGTGCTTGAAGTGAAGTGAAACTTCATCTCCTCCGGTGAAATCAATTCCAGCAATCTTGTCTCGATTAACAACAGCCGCTGAAATTCCTATAGCTACAAGAATCCATGATGCAATAAATGCATATTTCCGAAACGCCAGAAAATCGATGGTCGTTTTCTCCTTAAAAAGAGACACCGTCAGCATGCGTTTTACGAGCTCAGTATTGATCAGCAAATCAAGGAAAACACGACTCACCAACAAAGCACCAAACAAGGTAGCGCCAATTCCGACTGCGAGGGTGACACCGAATCCTTTTACGGGTCCGGTTCCAAAATACATCAAAATGAAAGCGGTGATAAGGGTCGTCAAATTGGCATCTACGATGGTTGAAAAGGCTTTCTCGAAACCACCCAGCAACGCATTCTTCAGGGTCTTGCCCGCACGCAGCTCTTCACGCATGCGCTCGTAAATCAGTATATTCGCATCTACTGCCATTCCGACGGTGAGCACTAGCGCAGCGATACCCGGAAGGGTCAGGGTTGCGCCAAAGCTTGAAAGCGTTCCAAGAACAACCACCAGGTTTATTGCCACCGAGATCAGGGCAACAAGACCGGCAATCATGTAATAAAGTAACATGAAGAACACGACAAGAGCCGCGCCGATTATGAAGGCTTGTTTACCAGAATTGACAGAATCTTGAGCCATGGTGGGGCCGATTTCATACATCTCGGCAATGCGAAGTTTCACATCGAGAGGGTTGTTCAATCCGTTGGCTATTTCTTCGGCCTCACGTTGAGTAAACGAACCGGTGATACGAGCAGAACCTCCAGCTATGGTAGCTTGAACGCTTGGAGCAGTTAACAGTTCACCATCTAAAGTAATAGCTAACCGTCCAACGCTGTTTTGATTGTTCCCACTGGAAATTTCCCGGGTAAGTTGTTCGAATTGTTTGCCGCCTTTCGAAGTAAAATCCATCCGAATCTCAAAACCACCAAATTCGGCCATAGCAGCCCTGGCTTCATCAATCGCATCACCTTTAATATCGGGAATGCGTTTAATGAACAAGTAACTGGTGTTTACGACTCCGTTCCTATCTTCGCTCTTGAGCGCTTTAACTTCATACCCAACCGGCGCATTCAGGTCCTTGGGCCCTGTGGGGTAAGCCGTACGATGGACCTGCTTAAACTCGAGCCGAGCTGGTTTACTGATGGTGTTTTCCAATTCAGGATTATCTTTGGTTGATTGCCCTGGTAACTGCACTTCAATGCGGTTGTCGCCCGAAGTTCTAATAACCGGCTCGGTAACCCCGAGGGAATTAATACGCTTACCGATGATCTCAATCGCCTTCGAAAGATCGCCTTGCTTTTCGTAGTCAGACGCATTTGCAGGAATATCAAGCTCGAAGACAAACACTACTCCTCCCTTAAGATCGAGACCTGGTTGTAGTTTCGATTTGGAACGTTTGAGCAACTCCTCCAGGAGTACCTCATTTCGGCGCTCAGTATTGCGTAGACTCGATTCCAGAATAAGCTCAGGAAAGTATTGAGAGAGATCGATATCGCGGTTTAAGGCAATCTCACGAAGTGCTATATAAACACTGTGATACTCCTCGTTCTGATAGGCTCCTTCTGCCTCGTTCACAAGAGAAGTAAAGGCTTCATCCTGATTACATTCCGCAAGAATGTATTCCTTGAATTCAGTATCCTGATAAGGAATGAGATAAAGAACTGCGGTGATTACAATCAACGCAGATAGGATGAGTTTCCAGGTAGTACTACCGTTCATGGATAGTTGGGAGAAATTGGTTAATGAAAGGAATTATTTATTTGGCAGCGCCAGACTCAATCTTGCCCTGAACAAAGCTCTTCTGGATTTCCACTTTCGTGTTTTCAGCGATCCGCACAACAAAGCGATCATCTTTAACATTCGTAATGGTTCCATAAATCCCAGAGGCTGTGATTATTTCGTCACCGGTAGTTAAGGCATCAATCAATTTAACGTGTTCCTTCTGTTTTTTACGCTGAGGAGCCACCAAAAAGAACCACATGGCACCCAGGATAAGAAACCAAAATACGATCATCATCGAACTATTTGGTCCTGCCTGCGCAAAAAGCGGAAGAAAAAGATTGTTAATTATTGTCTCCATAATTGAATCCGTAAAATTGAACGGACCACTCAAGGAAAGTGTTTTTAGAAAGGCAAGTCATTAACCCAGTGATTTGATCACAAGGACGAAGCGCACATGCAAAACTGGAGTTACAAAAAATCCGAGACACTCTACGGCTTCGATCGATGGGGAAACGGCTATTTTTCGGTGGATGAATCGGGGGAGGTTACTGTCACACCCATAGCAGACGGACCATCGATTCGAATTACGGAAGCCATGGAGGAAGCGTTCAGCCGAGGATTGAAACCGCCCTTACTGCTGAGGTTTCAGGATATTCTGCGGGATCGGGTAGAAGCGATCAACCAAGCCTTTGTTACCGCGATTGAGCAGGAGAGCTATGCCGGGAAGTACCAGGGCGTCTTTCCCGTAAAGGTAAACCAACTACGTGAAGTTGTTGAGGAAATATTGGAAGCCGGCCAACCCTACAACTTCGGCCTGGAGGCAGGAAGCAAGCCGGAGCTGATACTTGCGATGGCTTATATAGAAGATTCGAAACGTCTACTGATCTGCAATGGCTACAAAGACGAGACCTACCTCAACCTTGCCTTGATGGCTCAGAAACTGGGTAAAAACGTCATTATTGTGATAGAACAGCTAGACGAGCTACAGTCCTTGATCAAGCTAGCCAGGAAATCAGAAATTGTACCCTCCATTGGTATAAGGATCAAACTACAGTCACAGGGGGAAGGAAAATGGGCAACATCGAGTGGTGAAAAGGCGAAATTTGGACTGACAACGCCAGAAGTAATCGCAGCTACAAGACAGTTGGAAGAAGCAGGGCTTACCAATGCACTCAAGCTAGTCCATTTTCACATCGGTTCGCAGGTCCCGAATATCTTGACGATTAAGAACGCCGTCACTGAGGCAACACGCTTCTACTGTGAATTGAAGAAAAGGGGATTCCCCATGGGTTACCTGGATGTCGGAGGAGGACTGGGGATTGATTACGACGGCAGCCGGACCAACTTTGATAGCTCAATGAACTACACCATGTCCATTTATGCCCGGGACGTGGTTTTTAATATTCAATCAGTCTGCCAGCAATCGCAGGTACCCGTACCCGACATCATTTCCGAAAGTGGGCGTGCCATCGTTGCCCCACACTCTGTCCTGATCCTGGAGGTCTTCAATAGAATCACCAGACATGAGCACCGGACCTCGATCACACCGAAAACCAAATCCAAGCATAAAATAATTGAAGATCTGGAGTATAGCCTCAACAACGAATCGGACCAAACACCTCTAGAACGCTACCACGATGCACTACAGAAAAGAGACGAGGCTTTCTCGTTATTCAACCTGGGATACCTCGACCTTGATACCAGGGCCGAGGCGGAATCGATTTACTGTAAGATTTGCAAAGAAGTCGTGGCGGATATACCGAAAAAAGGATACCAGCATGAAGAGCTGATGGAGCTTAGGAGTTCGATGGTAGATCAGTATGTGTGCAACTTTTCGGTATTTCAATCCCTCCTGGATCATTGGGCCTTGAATCAATTATTTCCAGTTGCGCCCATTCATAGACATTTGGAAAAGCCAACGGTCGACGCCATCATCGTAGACATCACCTGCGACAGCGATGGAAAGATTTCAAAGTTCATAGACCTGGAGGATGAATTGACCGACATCCTGCCACTGCATCCCTTGTCCGATAAACCATACTATCTGGGTATATTTTTATTGGGGGCTTACCAGGACATCATGGGAGACATGCACAATCTTTTCAGCAAAGTTCCGGAAGCTCACGTATTTCTGGAAGACGATGAAGAGGATGGATTTTATATTGAGGAAATAATTCCCGGAGCCAGCAATAAGGATGTTCTGGAACTCACCCAGTACCATTCGCACGATCTTACCCGTAAGATTAAAAAGCAGATCGATAAGGCAACCAAGTCCGACAAAATCCGCCCCCGCGAGGGCATGCAATTACTCAATTTCTATCAGAAAACGCTCGAGAATACCATGTATCTGGAATTCGAGTAAGGCTTTTTAATTTGAGACACGCTCGCTACAGCCACATCAAAATCTTGCAGGAAGGGAGCTTCCAAATTCATTTATTAAGCAACCGCTACACGAGCTCCAAGCGAACTTGTTTGCCCATAGCATGAGCCGCCTTCTGGATCGTATTTAGTTGGACCTTGTCATTGTTCGGGTCGAAAAGACGATTTATCTGCGAAACACTGGTGCGCGTTCTTCGTGCAAGTTCCGCCTTTGACATCCTCGTCTCCTCCATGACTTCAGTCAGCTGGAATACAAGAGCTTTCTTCTGCGCCCGGGCAGTTGCCTCTTCAAGGATGCCCTCATCCTCAAGAAATCCATCGAGTGATGAACCAATATTTTTCTTTTTCATATTTCTAATCTCCTTCTTTAATTCGTTTCATTGCCAATTCGATATCCTTGCGTGGTGTCTTCTGCGTTTTCTTCACGAAGCCGTGCAAAAGGATCATCCTACCATCGTGAATGCAGAACAATACACGGGCAATTCGTCCACTGCGAATAGTACTCCTGACTTCCCATAGATCCTATTCAGATAAAATCCGCTGACAAAGCGGCATACCAATCGGCCATCCATATTCCACATCCTTTAAATCCATTCCGACTGTGTGACAGTCTTCCTTTCCCAAGTCGTCAATAAGCCAGTTACGCACAGGCTCATTTTCCAAATTAGTTTTATAAAAGAAAGCCCGTATCCGTTTCATCCGCTACCTCCAAAAACATACCGCATAAGGTATACCTCACAAGGTATGAATGTAAAGAACTCTTTTCTTTCCGCCGCAAAGATTGCGGGGCAGGAGCTTCAAGCTTCGAAGGGCATGTGTTCTCGAAGCTGGACGACACAAGTCATCAGCAATCTTCCCGACTTATTTCAATGTCGGCGACAATGTTGTTCAATTGGCAACCAAGTTAGAAAAGATCCGACCTCCCCAGGGCATGCAATTACTCAATTTCTACCAAAAAACGCTCGAGAATAGCATGTATCTGGAAATCGAGTAGTTCGACTACTCTGCCGTGAGTTGCTCATACTCATCGGAGGACAGCAAGGTATCCAGTCCCGACAAGTCAGTGATCTTGAATTTGATCAGCCATCCTGCTCCGTAGGGATCTTGATTGATCAGTTCGGGAGAATTTTCCAAAGGAGAATTGATCTCCAAGACCTCGCCGTCGACAGGCAGATAAATATCCGATGCGGCCTTGACCGATTCAACCACACTGAAACTATCCCCCTTCGAAAAGCTGTCTCCCTCACCAGGTAATTCAACAAAGGTAACATCTCCTAAACTGGATTGTGCATAATCGGTGATACCAATAAGTGCGGTATCATCATCTAACAATTTTACCCATTCGTGGTCTTTCGAGTATTTCAGCTCAGCGGGGATATTGCTCATAAGTTTGAATCGTTTTGGTTAAAATAATGGTGGTTTAACTGGTTTTGTGAAGTGGTGGTTTGGCCTGGTTGATGGCGTAACGTTTTCCTCTTAAATCGACTTCCAAATTCTCTGACGAGACAAATTCTGTTTTAATTAAGGCCGACCCAATAGGTTTGTTCAGGATAGGTGACTGAGTTCCCGAAACGACTTCTCCAACCACATCATCCCCACAATAAATCATCGTACCAGCGCGTGCAATTCGTCGATCTTCCATAGTGAAAAAGATCCTGCGCCGCGGAATCCCGCTGCTCTTTTGTTTGAGGAGTGAGTCTTTGCCGATAAAGTCGGAGGTCTTTTTTAATTTAACTGTCCACCCTATCCCGCCTTCGTAAGGAGTGGCCGTATCACTGATCTCATGGCCATAAAGGGGAAATCCCGCTTCCAAACGTAAACTGTCCCGACACCCCAAGCCGGCCAAAACCAATCCCTCGGATCTCCCCATTTCAAAAATGGCTTGAGCGATTACCGGTCCTTGATCCCAGGACGCATAGATTTCGAAACCGGACTCCCCTGTATAGCCAGTGCGGCTAAGAATGGCAGTCTCGCCACAAACGGCTCCCTCAACAAAGTGATAGTAAGCGATATCGCCAAGAGGAACCTCTACCAAGCTTTGCAAGATCGATTCAGCTCGGGGGCCCTGCAAAGCCAGCTGACAAAAGGAGGCCGAAACATTCTCAACCATACAATCAAACGGCTCGGCCTTCCCCATCAACCAGTCTATATCTTTGTCCGTATTTCCGGCATTAATGCACAACAGAAAGTGAGTTTCCGAAAGGCAGTATATCAAGAGATCATCCACCACGGTTCCCGACTCGTAACACATCGGCGTGTAAATAACACGACCTGGAGTCATTTGACTTACATCGTTGGTGACAAGGTGGTCGAGAAAGGACCGGGCTCCTGCTCCCAGAATAGTTGCCTCACCCATATGGCTCACATCAAATAACCCAGCAGTTGAACGAACTGCCTGATGCTCAGCCAGAATTCCTGTGTATTGCACAGGCATGTCCCAACCCCCGAAGGGAACCATACGAGCGCCATTTTCAATATGAAATGCATGGAGGGACGTTTTCTTCAGGCTGTCGGATGTCATAAATATCGGCACCTTAAGCAGCATTTAGAAAAGGCAAAAGGAAGAACTGTCAAAATCTTCAGGAAAGGTGTCTCGACCCTTGAACAGGGGGTGAAAGCAACACTTGAATATCTCGATCACTTCACTACTGTTTTGTGCCTAATGAGAAAATCGAAAGCCGTAAATGGGCCAATTACACCCCTGAACTGTCAGGATGGAGTTAATTAACAGGATGGAAACAACCAAAGTAAGTACACTCCAAAACGAATCAAATTCCGACGACCCTCTCCCCCGAATTAGCACCGGCAGATTTTCCTGCCGCTCAGTTAATATACAATTCTCGTCCAATCAAATTGTTCGTAGGTCACAAGCTCTCGCACCGCGGGCTTCAAGAGCATGACTCACCTTATTGTAGCGGTTGTCCTCACGATTGGGATATCGGCTTTCTGTTCCGTGCTTGAGGCAATGGTTCTCAGTACGTCCTCCGCAGAAACAGAGACCATACGCAATAAATACCCAAAGCGGGGAAAACTGTTTGGACAAATTATGGAAGAATTGGATGATACCATTTCCGCAATCCTGACGCTCAATACGGTTGCTAATACAGCGGGAGCGTCCGTCGTTGGGACATTGGCAGCTGATATCTATGGCTCAGCATCCGTAGGAATCGTCGCAGGGCTAATGACCTTTCTTATCCTGATTTTTTCAGAAATAATTCCCAAGAATCTGGGGGTAGCCTACCGTTCAGGGATCCAGTCTTACTCAGTTTATCCACTCTGGCTAATACGCATACTAATGCGGCCAGTGACCTTCTTCACCCGAAAATTCGTACGTCTACTTGTTAAAGAACAACAAACCACGAGTGCAGAAGCGGAGGAGGAAATCAAGCTCCTCGCGGAGAAAGGTGCCAAAGAAGGTAAACTTCGTCACTCCGAAGCAAACGTAATCAGCAACACGCTCACCTTGGATGACTTGGCGATTGACGAAATCATGACGCCGAGGACGGTCGTTTTTGCCCTCGAGGATGATAAAACGTTGGGAGAAATCTTTAAGGAGTTCAACAACATCCCTTTTGCACGAATTCCCGTTTATAAGGAGACCATAGACAATGTTATCGGAGTAGTCCGTCGGCGGGATTTGCTACACGGGATGGCCGAGGGAGGGCACGACACACTTTTAACCGACATGGTTGAAAGCGCTCTATTCGTTCCGGAGACAGCAAACGGAGCTGACACCCTTCAAAGCTTTTTGGCCAAACATCAGCAAATTGCCATAGTTGTCGACGAATTTGGTTCAATGACCGGAGTTGTAACGATGGAAGATATCATCGAACACATCCTTGGCCGGGAAATTTTTGAGAAGGACGATGTAGCGATCGACATGCGAGAGTTGGCACGAACGAAGAACAATCAAAGACGGGAAAAAGAGATGAAGAAAGCCCTTCAAGAAAGTGCGCCCAAAGAGGACTCCGCTAATTCCTGATTAAGCTTATGACAGTTTCATACGAAGGTTCTGATTACCACCTCCACGATTGGGATCCGTTCATCATCCAGTTTTCAGAAAACTTTGGTATCCGCTGGTACGGATTTTCCTATGTTCTGGGATTTTTGTGCGCTTCATGGTTGCTGGCCTATTATTTTAAGAAAGGGAAATCACCCTTCGACAAAGAACAACAATTCAACGTATTGCTGATCCTCATCGCTGGACTGATGCTAGGCGGTCGACTGGGTTACATGGTACTTTATGACTTGGAAACTTTGGCCAAAACGCCCTGGAAAATAATCCAGGTCTGGAAAGGAGGCATGGCAAGCCACGGAGGGATCGTAGGCCTTGTCGCTGCAGTCGCCTATATGTCGCGTCATCACAAACTGCCGTTTTGGAGAGTGGCCGATATCACAGTAACACTCGGTCCGGCAGGTGTTTTTTTTGGAAGACTGGCAAACTACATCAATGGGGAGTTATGGGGCACTTATTCAACCGTTCCCTGGGCGGTCGTCTTTCCTGACGCATCCCCTTACGGCATTCCGCGTCACCCAAGCCAATTGTACGAGGCCGCATTGGAAGGGCTTTTGCTCCTGACTTACTTGCAGTGGCGATTTTGGAAGTCACGCATCACTATCGCCCGACCGGGGCAACTGAGCGGGGAATTCTTCATATTTTACGCCGTTGTGCGAATTTTAGGAGAACAATTCAGGGAACCTGATGCCGACCTGATACTTGGCCTAAGCCGAGGCGCTTTCTATTCAGCACTTATGCTTATTACCGGAATTATGTTTGTTGCCCGAGCTCGAAGAGGGCAAACAGCGACTAGCGGAAAAGCATAAGCGGGATATGACAGCGTCGGATCATTTCGGTGGTAGTGCTTCCAATCAGAAACTCGCGGATTCTGCTATGACCATAAGCCCCTAAAAGTAGCATGGAAATGCCTGCCTCCTGCACATAGGTGGAAATAATATCCTCAGGAATACCTGGTAACATTTGGCAATTGGGGGTTAGACCTGCTGCCTTTAGAAGATTTTCCGCATTTCGTAAATTTTGCAAGGCGAAGTCTTCTCCCTTATCATCAGGAACACTTACAACATGTATTTCTAATCCTCGGAACATACCGGAAGAAATAATATAACGAAGAGCCTTGTTACTGCTTGCTCCACCATCGAATGCGAGTGCGACTCGTTTTATGGGATGATAAGAACGGGATGTCACCAGGCAAGGTTTGCTACTGGCCCGAACAACTCGCTCAATTGTGGAGCCAATATGCTCTTTGGCGGTTTCGAAGTGTTCACCACGCTTTCCCAGCATAATCAGGTCATAGGGTTCTTCAAAGTCACGCAATCGATCGACCAGAAATCCAGTAGTATGATGGGTTTTAATACGCTCTTCTTGACCAGCATCTTTGAACACGGATTTTGCCGCACTTAACAAGGCAGTAGCCTTGGTTTCTTCTATCTCCTCAAGCTGAGAGAGAATCGATTGATAGGGTTGAATACCCAAACTACCACTGAGATCAGCAATAAGCGGAACTTCATACTGGCGCAAATCGCTTACATAGAGGACATCAAGCCGTGCCTCGGCCAGTCGCGACAATATCCATGATCCGTACTGACAACATACCTGGCTATAGTGGGAACCATCGGAACAAAGAAGGATTTTGGTCATACTATATTATAGCACCATCCGGAATAATTGCACCTTTCAAAATAACTATTACGCCATCTCGTACAAAATAACCTTCACCTTCGGTCTTATCTGCTTTCCCATCTGGAGTCAAAGTGACGTTGTCGCCAATACGTGCACCCTTGTCGATGATCGCATTCTTTATTGTGCAGTTACGCCCTACCCCTATTGCAGGTATACCTTTGCCCCTTAATTCCTCAACGACTTCCGGAGGTTCAAAGTATTCAGCTCCCATCATGATCACCCGTTCGAGCTTACAGCCTTCGCGGATAATCGAACGGACCCCAATCACACATTGAATTAGCTCTGCTTCATAAATGATACAACCGTCTGCTATGATGGCATGATCGATCCTGCATTTGTTAATCTTCGCGGCAGGAAGGTAACGAGCACGGGTATAAACTGGGTAATCAGACTCGAAAAAATTAAAAGGTGGCAAATCACTTGTAAGGGAAAGATTGGCTTCAAAAAAGGAAGCAACCGTTCCAATGTCCTCCCAATAACCATCGAAAATAAAACTACTTAGCTTTGATTTTCCAAGAAGCCCGGGAATGATCTCTTTACCAAAGTCCCGCATATCATTTTCCAGCGACTTAATAAGCAAATCACGGTTAAAGAGGTAAATCCCCATCGATGCCAGGCAGTGTTTTTCCTCCCTGGAATTCTTAACTTTTGCTTGTAAGGTCTCACTGATAGCGAGGCCTTCAATCACAGCAGGATCCTTTGGTTTCTCAACAAATTCGCTTATGGACAAGTCATCCTTCACACGCATGAGCCCAAGTCCTTCTACCTGGGAAATAGGCAGTGCCTTGGCCGCTATGGTCACTTCAGAACCGTTTGCAATATGCTGCTCTATCAGTTCGTTAAAATCCATGCGGTAGAGTTGGTCACCTGAAAGAATCAGAAGGTAATCAAAATCAAAATCACTAAAGTGGTGCATGTTCTGTCTCACCGCATCGGCAGTTCCCTGATACCAGTTCTCTCCTTTTTCTGTTTGTTCGGCGGCAAGGATATCCACAAAACCTCCTCCAAATGGATCGAATTTATAGGAGTATTGAATATGCCTGTGAAGCGACGCGGTATTAAATTGGGTGAGCAAATAAACGCGATTTAACCCGGAGTTTAAACAATTACTGATTGGGATATCGACCAGCCTGTATTTCCCAGCCAGTGGAACAGCAGGTTTACAACGTTCTTTAGTGAGAGGATAGAGACGTGAGCCGCGGCCACCGCCCATGATTACGGCAAGAACTTTAGGAGTCATAAATAGGTTTGTTAAAGAAGGTTGGTTCTGAATGACTATCTTCCTCAGAGCGAACAGTAGAACAATATTAAAATGTGCGGAATTGTAGGATACTTAGGTAAACAAAACGCAACCGGCATCCTTCTCGAAGGTTTAAAGCGTCTCGAATACAGAGGCTACGACTCTTCAGGCCTGGCTGTCATAGAAAAAAACGAAATTCATGTCACAAGACGCATCGGTCGTGTTAAGGAACTAGTTGCGGCCCTGGTCACAGCTCCCAATAAAGCAACAATAGGGATCTGCCACACCCGGTGGGCCACCCACGGCAGCGTAACAGAGGAGAATGCTCACCCTCATCTAAGTTCGGATAGGAAGATAACTCTTGTCCACAATGGGGTCATTGAGAACTACGCTGGCATCCGAAATTTCCTAATCATGGAAGGTTACACTTTTACCTCAGAAACAGATACCGAGGCACTTTGTAACTTGATAGCTTATCATTATGCGAAAGAAGATTCCTCAAAGGAAGGAAGTCGGTTCGCCCAGAGCGTTCGCAAAGCGTTGCTCCATGTCGAAGGAACCTACGGACTGGCAACGTTGTGTGCCGATTGTCCGGATGAGATGGTAGGAGCGCGCCATGGATCACCCCTAATCTTAGGGGTTGGTAGGGACGAAATACTGTTGGCAAGTGATGTTTCCGCCATGGTTAGTCGCACCCCGGAAGTAGTTTACCTGAACGATGGAGAATTAGTACACATTCAGGGAACCCATTTCAATATCTCAACGCTGGAGTCAGAAGCGGTTAATCCGGTGATCGACAAAGTCGACTGGGACATCTCAGAAAGTGAAATGGGCGACTTCGATCACTTCATGCTAAAGGAGATTTTTGAACAACCGGATGCAATAGAGAATGCGATGCGTGGGCGGTTTTCCCAGGATCAAAGTACTGCCAAGTTCGGTGGACTTAATATGACTCCCCAAGATCTCCGACAAATCGACCGCATACTGCTTTGTGCGTGTGGAACAGCCTGGCACGCGTGTTTAACAATTGAATTCCTAATTGAAAAATACGCCCGCATTCCAGTTGAAGTGGAATACGCCTCCGAATTTCGCTATCGCAATGCACCTCTGGATAAAAACACCCTGGTCCTGGTAATCAGCCAATCTGGTGAAACCATTGACACATTGGCTGCACTCCGTGAATCGAAGCGAAAAGGCTACAAAACGCTAGCGATAACAAATGGGGTGGGTTCAACCATCGCGCGGGAATCCGACGGAGGGATCTACCAACACGCAGGACCAGAGATCGGGGTAGCTTCGACAAAAGCTTTCACCTCGCAATTGATGATAGGGGCTATGCTCGCTCTTTATTTAGGAAGATTGAGAGACCTAAGTTTTAGCGAAGGAACGGATATGGTGAAAGGTCTTCGAGAGGTTCCAGACTTGGTCAGAGAAATTCTCAAACAATGTGAGCACATTCACCTGATTGCGAAAAAATTTGTCCGGAAACAGGACTTTTTATTTCTCGGTCGTTTAAGCATGTTCCCGATAGCGCTGGAAGGCGCTCTAAAGTTAAAAGAAATTTCTTATATTCATGCGGAAGGTTACCCAGCAGCAGAAATGAAACACGGACCAATCGCATTGATCAGCGAAGACTGCCCGTCCGTCTTTTTTGCAACTGAGCCGGAAACACTTTCAAAAGTCTTATCCAACATGCAGGAAGTGAAAGCGAGGAATGGCCAGATAATCGTCGTTCGTTCAGCGAGCTGCCAAATGCCGCACGGCCTTGCTGATGAGGAGGTGGTTATCCCCGACTGTCATCCCTCTGTAGCTCCGATTTTGGCATCCGTCCCCGTCCAGCTATTGAGTTATTACATAGCGGTTGAACGCGGCTGCGACGTGGATAAACCCAGGAACCTTGCCAAGTCAGTCACAGTCGAATAGTTGTTGTTCTAAGTGAAATCCTTAGGACCTGATAGTACAAGTAACGGCTGCTAATAAATGACGATTCAATGGGGAATAGCCTTGAAGGGTAATTTGAAAATCACCCTATTCTTGAACCTGTGGATTCTAAATATTTCAACCTGAAGCACGCTCCCCATGAAGAAATGTGTAAGGGATCTCCTTGGAATCAGGCTAGTTAGATGATCTCTTTTAAAGAAAGTAATTAAAAATAAAAACGCCCCAAATGACTGAACCGAAACATAGTAGCGAAGAGTCTTTCAAGGATAGCCCAAGTCCCGACATTCGAGCGGTTGCATCTATCAGGGACGTTCCTGACGTAAATACAGATAAAAAGGAAGAGCTCAGCTCAAGCGAACGGAGCAGTATCAAGCTTTACTTAAAAGAGATTGGGCAAATTGACCTTCTAAAGCCGGAACAGGAAGTGCAACTGGCGAGGCGAATTGCAAAGGGAGACAAACAGGCAAGAGATATGATGATCCGCGCGAACCTTCGCCTGGTGGTCAAGATCGCTAACGATTACTCTAATTACGGATTACCTCTTTCGGACCTAGTAAGTGAGGGGAATATTGGCCTTATAAAAGCAGTGGAACGATTCGATCCCGACAAAGGCGGAAAACTTAGTACCTATGCGGCGTGGTGGATAAAAGCGGCCATAAAACGAGCCTTGGCCAATCAAAGTAAATCGATCCGGCTTCCGGTCCACCTGGTGGACAAAATTTCCAAGATACGCCGGACAGTGACACAGCTCACGGAAGAATTGGAAAGGGAACCCACTAATGAAGAAGTCGGTATCGTACTAGGGGTTTCGGCAAGCAAAATAGCCCACCTAAAAAGTGTCAGTGTCCGTCCTGCCTCATTGGATGCCCCAATTGGAGATGATGATGGGACGGCCTTTGGTGACATGATTGGGGATGAAAAAGCACTCACCCCATTTCAAAATCTGAGTAATAAATCCGTTTCCAACGATATCTCCGATATGATGAATCAACTAGAAGAGCGGGAGGCCAAAATCATCCGCCTTCGATTTGGACTCGATGGAGATAGCCCAAAGACACTGGAGGAAGTAGGAAGTATTTTTGGAATTACCCGTGAACGGGTTCGGCAGCTACAGAACCTTTCCATTAGAAAGATGCGCTCCATCATGGCGGATAGAAATGCCCAGCGTAGTGTAGAGGACATCAAAGAAGAAAATCGACAACGCCGACGCATGAAAATCCTCAAGGATTACTTCGATCAAAAAAAGAACGAGCAGGCTGAGACATAGGGTATCCGAGTTTTTGAGAAAGCAATTGATTCTTCTCTCTTTTGACTGGGTCAAAAGAGAGACAAAAAAAGCAGCTCAAAATGAGCTGCTTTTTTGTCAGAGAAAAACCTAAGCTTAGTCTTTCGTAGCTTCGTCGAGAATATCACCCAAGGACATAAGGTCGCCCCCTTCTTTGAGTGTCTCATAGGCCGCGGCTTCTGCAGCAAGTTCTTCCGCGTTGTAATTGGCCGCCTTGATACTGAGGCCAATTCGGCGCTCCTCACGGTCAATTTTGATAACGCGAGCAGAAACTACATCACCAGCTGAAACGATATCTTTGATCTTCTCAACGCGATCTTCGCTGATTTGGCTGATATGAACCAATCCGTCGATTCCATCCTGTAACTCAACAAAAGCGCCATAGGAAGTGATCTTGCTAATAGTACCTTGGACAACATCACCAATTCGGTAAAGCGTTGCGATATTTTCCCATGGATCGGTGGCGAGCTGCTTAAGACCCAGCGATATGCGCTGCTGATCAGGATCGACGTCGAGAACCGTGGCATCAATCTCATCACCCTTCTTAAGCATCTCAGATGGATGGTTGATCTTTCGAGTCCAAGACATATCCGAAACGTGGACCATCCCGTCGATACCTTCTTCAAGTTCGATGAAAGCACCGTAAGTGGTAATATTACGTACCTTACCTCGAACACGAGCACCCACAGGATAGTTATGGCGAACCATATCCCAAGGATTAGTATCCAACTGGCGAACTCCGAGAGAGATCTTCTGTTCTTCTTTCTGGATTCCCAGAACAACGGCAGAAATTAAATCCCCAACCCGAAGCATCTCACTCGGTTTTGAAATACGTTTGGTCCAGGAAAGCTCAGTAACGTGAACCAATCCTTCAACACCCTCTTCAAGTTCGATAAAAGCACCGTAAGGCACAAGGTTGACCACCTTGCCTTCGATTCTGCCACCCACTGGGTAGCGCTTTTCGATTTCGTCCCAAGGATTAGATGTTGTTTGTTTGAGACCGAGGGATACGCGTTCTTTATCGCGATCCACTTCGATGATCATCACGTCGATTTCTTCACTGATCTTAACCATCTCACTTGGGTGAGAGATGCGACCCCAGCTCATATCGGTGATGTGTAAGAGACCGTCCAAACCATCGAGGTCAATGAACGCACCGTAATCGGTGATGTTCTTAACTACTCCACGACGGATATCACCAGGCTTAACATCGGCCAATAGTTTTTGGCGTTTAACATGGCGCTGTTCTTCGATCAGTTCACGACGCGAAACAACAATGTTTTTCCGGTCGAGATTGATTTTAAGAACCTTAAAGTCATAAGTCTGACCGATGTATTGATCCAAGTTCTTTGGAGGCTGAACGTCGATCTGAGAAGCAGGAAGGAACGCATCCACGCCCATCGCCACAATAAGGCCACCTTTGACCTTCGCTTTGACGCGGCCAGAAACAATAGTGCCTTCTTCACAACGAGACAGGATCTTTTCCCAGTTCTTCTTTTGCTCAGCTTTGTCAAAAGAGATTACAGGGTTACCGTCCTTATCTTCGATCTTTTCAAGGAAGACTTCAAGAGCTTGGCCGATTTCGAGATCTCCAAGATCTACAAATTCATGTCCAGCGATGCTGCCTTCGGATTTAGCGCCAATGTCAACTACGACTTCATTTTGGCGGATTTCAATGATTGTTCCTTCAATGATGGAACCTTCTTTTAGATTCTCAAAGGATGATTCCTTGAGAAGTTCTTCCATTACGGAGCTCATAATAAGCGGTCCTGGGTCATTTCCTGAACTTCAGGAGTGCCCTAATTGGTTAATTGTTAACGATTTATAGATTAATCCAGGGCGCACCGCGAGGTGGACTGGGACGAAAAGAGCATCAGAATGCCAGTCAAACCCTTGAATTCAAGGATAATTTTGGGAATTGTCGGTCGTGTAAAAAACCAGACGCTAGGCACCACATCCTGAACCCGTACCCCAAAGTCTACTCCTCATTTACCCACTCGATCGGGGTAACAATTAGAGCCGCATTTTTTTTGAAATAAAATCCATTGAAAGAATCCACTCGCAGAGTAACGCCTGCCAATTCCGGGAAAGCAGCGCCTCGCCGGTAATGCCATAACTCTGGAGCCGATTGCGCAGCAGGACTCAGTAAATAATCCAGCTCAGTAGTTGAGGGATTCAGACGGTAATCACGGGTAGAGCCATCGGGGAAAAGCAGATTCAAATGCACAATGGGAGGTTTGTAGAAAAACGCTCGAAGTCTGCCCAGCATATTTAATGGCATTTCAATACGACCAAGTAGAAATTGGCCCTTTGGATTATCAATCATCGTCTGTTCACTTTGCTTAAGCGAGTAACGAACCTCCTCTCCTCGAACAAGTCTGGATGGAATTTCCTTTCTTTTAAGTAACACCAAATTCCCATCTTCTGCCTCAAGGGTGTAATGAGAGAGCAGGTGCAACTTGGTCTGACTGTCGGCATGAGCCGGCGAATTGCCATCAATCGCATCCAATGCCTGGATAACAACATCCGGCGTATTCGCCGATTCCCAGTAGGCCTCATTTATTTTTTGAAGGTAGGCATTGTTCGCCACATAATCCTGAAACACCGGTCGGGGTTTGTAGTTCAATCCCGGAATGATCGCCAGGCCTTGACCATGTCCAACAACGTCAACCGACCTGTCACCGACCTGCTGGAGAAGTGGATATTGTTCAAACAAAGCCTTTCCTTTTGAATCAAGTTTAGCGGCAAGCTCATTGAGCATCCCACTCGGCTTCAGCAAGCCATTGATTCCGTATCGAGTATTATCCCAGAATTTTTTCGGACTATCCAAAAATACATTGGGGTAATAAGTCGCCAATGCAGCAATCATTACCACGGACTGAAGCAATATGGTGACATCGAACATCAAAAGGGAGCTTTTTTGTTTAAGGATCGGATAAAGAAACCAACCAGCCAACGGAACGTAACAAAAGAACTGCCAAATATGGCCGTCTGAACGAACCACCCCCTGTTTCCATACCATGAAGAATAGACCGGCGTATATAATAGTGAGAATGAACCAGGGCTTTCCAACGAAAGGTTTATTTTTGTGAGCTTGTAGCTGATCTTTCACCAGGATACTTAACAGAACCACCCCGGTGAAAAGGAACAGGAGAAAGAATTTTATGGACTGAGGTTCAGTCGCCAATTGCATGCTCATGGAGTAGCCTTTTGCCACTTGATAGGACCCATACAAAAACCCAGGCACCCCCCCGAGGGATTGGCCGAGGACAACCCATAAAATAGCAAAGCCACCCGGATACGTAGCAGCCAACACGATAGCCTCCACATACCGTCGTTGATAAAGGAAAAAGAAAATCACCATTACCAAACAGAATAATCCGGCAACCAAGAGAGTAAACTTGATCAAAGAGCAGAAGACTAAAAAGGCGACGCCCAGAAACAACAATGCCCAGGGAGATCGATTCTTTTTCATTGGCTCATGTAACATCGCTGCAACCCAGCTGAGTATTCCAAAAAAGAAAAACGTTTCGTAGTTATTAGGCAGCAATTGAAGGATAAAAAGATATAGGAGAATACATCCAATTTTCGAATACGTTCTTAAATGCCGAAGAAATCGAAAGAAAAAAACAACCATACAAACGCGGGCGAACAATTCGAAGGCGTATTTTCCGGCATGGTTATAACCTGAATAAGAAAACGAGGAGAGTCCGCCCAAAGGGCCATAAGTAAAAACAAGATCGTCTCCAAACTCGTAGCCATTCTCCATTGAAAAGGTCAGAATCGCCTGCCAACTGCCATCGAGCGTTTCATCCACAATTGCCTTCGGCCAAGAAAACAGGTTAACAAAAAGAATAATTAACAAAACGACTACGGAGATTTCCAATCCATTCGCCCACCGAACTTTAAAAGAATTCCTGGAAGATTTTTTCCGATTGGGCGACATCTAACGAAACGGTTGAGGCACTTGCTGAGTCAGGCAATGCAATGCGCCACCTTCGAGTATTAAGTTCTGACAATCGATGGGAATGATTTCATGTTTAGGGAATGCATTCTCTAAAATGTCGATGGCAGCAGCATCCGCTTTAGGCTGGCCGTAGGAGGGGGTAAAGACCGCTCCGTTTCCGATGAAAAAATTTAGATAGCTCATGGGAAGCCGCTGCCCTTGGTGGTAAACAGGGTCGGGCAAAGGAAGTGGAATAATTTCTGGAGATTTGCCAGTGCAAAGAATCATGTCTTCGCACTCGCGGTTTAAACGACTGAGTAATTGGTGATTGGCATCGTTAGGATTCGGCACTGAAGCTACCAGCAATCCATTGGGATTAAAAAAGCGGGCCAAATTGTCAATATGTCCATCGGTATCGTCCCCTTCGATACACCCATTTAGCCAATGCACTTTTGTTACTCCAAGCCCTTCAATAAGAGCCAGTTCAATTTCAGTTTGCGAATGGTTCGGATTGCGATTTGGGTTTAAAAGACAATCCGTTGTAACTAATAAATCTCCGACGCCATTGGTTTCGAGAGATCCACCCTCCAAGACCAACGATTCTTCGAATCTCTGGATCCCTTGAGCTTGAGCAATGAGACGGGGTATTTTATTATCTTTTTCAAACGGAAATTTCCCTCCCCAAGCGTTATATTGCCAATCGCAAATGAGACGTTCCCCGCTTTCAGAATGACGCAAATAGATAGGCCCATGATCGCGAACCCATGCGTCATTCGTTTCGTGTTCGAAAAACTGCACCTCTCCACGATGTAGGCCCATTTTATTTTCCAGCTCCGTCAGTGTACGTTCAGCAGAAATTCTTTGGTCTGGGTTTATATTGATAAAAACAGTTTCCCGCTGGGAAAACTGAAGTGTCATTTCCGCAAAAGTTCTTTGAACACTCTCCCAGTGATCAGGCCAGGTAGACCGATTACTGGGCCAAGAAAGCCAAACGCCTTCTTGCGGTTCCCACTCAGCGGACAATCGGTAGCCCAACGCTCGCGGTGAATTCATTTAATCGATCAGGCGTTGCTGGATATTTTCGTACGAATCAATTCTCCGATCCCGAAAGAAAGGCCATGTTCGACGAAATGCCTCAAGCGCATCCAGGTCGCAGACTTGAAGAAGTAGAGCTTCTTCATTTTCAGATGCTTGGCTGAGAAACCGACCATAGGGATCACTCACAAATGAAGATCCCCAAAAATATAAGTCCCCTTCTGTACCCACTCGATTAACCGCAGCAATATAACAGCCATTGGCAACTCCGTGCCCTTTTTGAACAGCCTCCCATGCATTGCGTTGTGCGTCGCCAAGTTCGGTGCCTTTCTCTTCAGACGACCACCCGATAGCGGTTGGATAAAACAAAATTTGAGCTCCGGCCAGAGCGGTCAATCGGGCCGCTTCCGGAAACCATTGATCCCAACAAATAAGCACTCCTATTTTCCCAAAACGCGTATCCCAGGCCCTGTAGCCGAGGTCACCAGGAGTAAAATAGTATTTTTCAGAAAACCCGGGATCGTCTGGTATGTGCATCTTCCGATATTTTCCCAATACCGCTCCATCCGCATCCACTACAACAGCGGTATTGTGATAAACGCCGCTCCCGCGCTTTTCAAAGAGCGAAACAATAATCACAACTTCGAGCTCCGCAGCTAATTTCGAAAACACCTCGCAAGTTGGACCGGGAATAGATTCAGCAAGATCAAAGTTCTCAAGGCTTTCTTTCTGGCAAAAGTAAGGAGTCATGAAAAGCTCCTGCAGGCAAATGATCTGCGCTCCTTGAGATGCTGCTTTCCGTACAGACTCCACGCCCTTAAGCAGGTTCGCTGCCGGTTCTTCGACGGCACGTTTTTGAATAAGTCCTATCGTGACTTGCATAAACCGAATTTCTGGTGCTGGCCCTTAGTAGACCACTTTGTTAAGCGGATACTCGATAATCCCTTCGGCTCCGAGGTCTTTAAGAACAGGGATAATCTCCCGAACAACCGACTCTTCGATGATGGTCTCAATTGCAATCCAGTCCTCATCTGCAAGCTGGGAAATAGTTGGGTTGCGCAATGCAGGCAGTTTTCCCAAAAGAAGATCTTGTTTCGACTTTAGTATATTCAACTTTAGGCCAACTTTGCTGTCAGCTTCGAGAGCGGCTTGCAGAAGCATGCTGATCTGTTCGATCTTTTTGCGTTTGATAGGATCTTCCCAACTCGCTTTGTTAGCAATGAACTTGGTGTTGGTTTCAAGGAGAGTGTCCACGATCCGCAGATTGTTAGCTACCAGCGAGCTTCCGGTTTCCGTAAGATCGACAATCGCATCAACCAAGTCCGGGACTTTGACTTCAGTCGCACCCCAGGAAAACTCCACGTGAGCGTTCACACCTTTGTCGGCAAAGTATTTCCTGCAGATATTTACAACTTCGGTGGCCACATATTTGCCTTCAAGGTCTTCTGCTTTCTGAACCGGGGAATTCTCAGGAACCGCGAGGACCCAACGCGATTTCTTTCGTGACGCCCTACTATATATAAGGTCACAGACTTCGATGACATCCGCATTATTTTCAATGATCCAATCGTGGCCTGTCAGGCCACAATCAAAATAGCCATGCTCAACATAGCGGCTGATCTCCTGCGCACGAACAAATCGACCGTCAAGCTCAGGGTCATTGATAACTGGCCGATAAGACCGGGAACTTATGGAGATCTTAAACCCAGCCTTCGCAAAAAGTTGGATCGTGGATTCTTCGAGACTCCCTTTTGGTAGCCCGAGCATTATGAGTGACGTTTTCATAGAAATTATCTGTTGCACTTTGGTTGCACAATTTTCTGCCTCAACAATAAAATAATAGGATCTTTTCGCCTCACCGGACCTTTTCCTGGCTCCTTCGATTCGAGGATATTATGTTTTTCGGCTGAAATTTACCGCATCGTCTTTCATTCTTTTGTGAAACAAGGCTTCAAATTTGTAAAAAACGCCTTTATTAGCCCAATTGTAAAAAACAATAAATCATCCTTTCCCAACCAATAACCCTTTAGGCCAATAACCTGAAAATCCCAAATCCAATCCTATTATGGCTGAACCTAGACCGCTCATTTTGGTTGTTGAAGACCAAAAAGACCTAGCATCCCTCATTAGCACCCAACTCGAAACATCCGGCATGGTGTGTCAGGTTGCATACACAGCTGACGCTGCATTTCGTTTTTTGAAGCGAAACCATGTAAACCTTATGCTGTTGGACATCAATTTGCCTGACCGCTCCGGGACCGATTTGTTGGACGACCTCGTGAGCGAAGATCTCAAGGTACCCACGATATTTTTAACTGCTTACGATTCTGAGAGCCAGATCGTTCAAGGGCTTACTCGTGGGGGAGATGATTACATCACCAAACCCTTTAGTTTTCCTGAATTGGTTGCACGTATCCGTGCAGTGCTTCGCAGAACCGAAACGGCGGCAGATCATCATATCACCAAGAATGCACAAATCTCTCAGGATGCATTTCAATTCTGTGGAGCATCTGTAAATCCATTGCGCTTGGAGCTCATATTTCCGAACGAAACGGTTATAAAAATTGGCCGGAAAGAATTAGGCATTATGGCTTTTCTAGTTTCCAACGAAGGAAAAGTTATTACCCGAAAGGCACTGATACATGGTGTCTGGGGTGTCCACGCCGACGTGAAAAGTCGTTCACTCGATCAATACATCGTAAAGATTCGCGATCACTACAACAAGAACGGTCTCACACTGGCAGCCTTCAGAACGATCCACGGCGTAGGTTACATTATACGACCCCACGAGTCCTGACGATGAGGAGTAAAGTCGTTTCGGGACTTTAGTTAAGATCTTCTGGTCCCAAATTAGGGACCCTCAGGGTTCTGTGCGAAATTCCGCACCAGATGGTGAAATCACAGAAGAGGTTTGATACACTGAACCTGGAGCAACCGGTCCGACGCGCTGGTTCTTCAAAGAGCCTCCCGGGCTAACCATATTTGCGGTTACAAAGATTAAGAGACTTCGCTTCTGCGTAGATTCTCCCTTCGACTGGAAAAAGCGACCAAGTAAGGGGATGTCACCCAAGAAGGGTACTTTGTCATTCACCTCTTTGACTTCCTCGCGGGTGAGCCCGCCCATCACGACAGTTGCACCATCCCAAATGGTCACCCGTGTTTGTACCTCTCTTACTGAGAAAATTGGCTGATAAAACCCGGATGGAACTAATACTTCCACTCCACCTGAAATGGCCAAACTCGGGCCGCCATACTCAACAAATCCATCGAACTCGGTTACCTTTGGATGTAAATCTAGAGTTATACTGTAGTCATCTTCCTCCACACGTGGCGTAACGGTAAGCTCGACTCCGATATCCCGAACGGTGAAGTCTTGAGGAGTACCTGCCGCAATGGCCACACCAGCTGATCCACCACTAGTCCCGCCAGTTAGAGAGGAACCAGATCCCACCTCAGGTTCGATATCACTATAGCGCTGCGGATACAGTAACTCCTGGGCGACTTTGATCGTAGCCAGATCTCCCGAAAGTACTGTTACCTTAGGTGCACTTAAAAGATCTGACCCGGACTTCTGCGATAAGGCTCGAAGCATAGCGGTAACATCAAACTCTCCTAAAGTTCCCGTAGTCACAGCCAAGGGTGAAGAGGAATTGGAAACCGCATTTTCTCCAGGAATTTGCGGAGGAATAATTTGAGCGATGGATTGCCTATCAACAAAAATGTCCGATCCATTGGATATTTGGTCGAACGCATTTACAATAGAGCGATTTGAGGATGCCACAGTTTGAGCCAAATCGCTGCTGATCGCCGACCATTGCAACCCCAATTCACTCAGATCGCCTTGGGCAACCTCCAGAAACTTGGCTTCAATTTCCACCTGACGTACCTCATCATAGCGGTTTAGAATGTTCCTGATTCGCTCTTGATTACGTCGAGTTTGAGTAACAATCATCGACGACCCATCATAGGCCAGACTACTGCCAGGTATGCTTATAAAATCCACTCCGGCTTGCTGAAGAAAGCCCTGAAGGGCGGTGTCTTCATTCACGCCTCCTTGGGAAAATCCCGAGGCGAGAGGTGCGAACGGATCGGACGAGGAAGAAGAATCATCCTGACCTACTCCGATACCTGTCATGCGAATAAAGGTGGAGCGAGATATCGGGAAGAACTCTGTTTCAAGATTCGAAGCAGCTCCTCCTTCTCCTGCACGAATAACGACGGCGTCAGGCTCCACGTCATATTGGAATCCCACGGAATCGACCACGAAATCTAATACTCGTTTGAGCGACAGGTTGCGAAGAGATATATTGATCTTCGGATCTGCCCGACTGGGATCAATGAGAACAATGTTTACCCCCTTATTTTCGCCGAACCCAGTATCAAAACGCATCGATTGCTCATTCAACGAATTGACGACCCGACTAAGCTCCATATTCGAAAACGAAACAGTAGGTATGATAATTGAATTCAACTTTTGAAGCATTAACAAGGGATCCCGATTCTCTTCTCCGCCAGATACCGACTGCACAGTTAAATCAGCGCGCAGCCATGCATCCGAGACTTCATCAAGCATTTCTATTCGAGAATTTCGACGATTGTCATCCGCGGGATTCACTCCAATCGTTTCGAAAAACACGGGGGCAGGTGGTGTCCCCTGGTATCTGGATGAAGCTGGGAATGATGAATCGGCGCTATAGCTAGCTGGCGCTGTCGCGTAGGTGGGAGATTCAACACGGGTGTTTAAGGCCTCGCCACGGTCAAATGCCTGTTTTAATTGCTGGAAACGTGAAGAATTTCCTTCGATGGTAGCCAGCGCTGTTAGACTTTCCCAAGCAGCTTGTTGCTGTCCATTACGCAGAAGTGTATTGGCTTGGTTAAACAGAGCATCCGCCTTTTGGGCGTTAAGCCGACCACGTATAGATTGGGTTTTCACATTTTGGGGCAAGTCTCGTTGCGCACTATAAATGACTCCTAAGGCGCGATCGTAATTTCCACCCCGAACCATCATCTCGCTTTCAATCAATGCACGTTCGGCGCGGCTGATCGCTTGGCGCTGTCTTTCCATTTCGCTACGCATCAATGCATCCACTTCGCTGGAACTTAGGGTCGGCAAAGATTCGGTCGTACCATTCCTCGTATTATTTTCGTTTTCGATGAGTGAATTGACATCACGGAGGGTGGATTCAACCAGCGGGTCACCCGGAGAGTCTTTGGACAAAATTTCCAGATTTTGCCTGGCAATATGGAGGTCACCAGAATCCCGAGCAGCGAGCGCCTGCGTAAACAGGTCCATCTTCTCTTGGGGACTGAGCGCGGCGAAGGTGGAGGAAACAATCCCCAGGCCGACCAAAAATACGACAAATGTGAATGAAGAATGCAGAGCCGTGCTAATACATTTCATAGCATAAAAAACTGATTAAAATGAGCCCGGCGATGGATCGGATAGCCGAGAGTTTAGGTTCGAAAAATCTTGTACGTTAAAGCTTCCGGAAGGTTGGAGAACTTTGACGACCTTGTCACCAACATCCGTGGAAGTTTTTTCAACGGTGGTTGAATTTGATACCCCATCTACCTTGCCAATCTTATAATTGGCCGATGCCGATTCCCAAATCTCGCTAGTCGCCAGGGCAATAGTACTTCCGGAGGGAGTACGAAAACGTGCAATTAAATTTTCCAGGTAAGTAACCTCGTCGTGTTTAAGAATATAATTTTTCCCACTGAGCAGGTCTTCAATGGTTGCTTCACCAACAAGATCAAATGCCTCCGTGGCGCCAGCCTGAGTCGTTTCAGCGACCATTCGCATCTCGCGGAAGCTTGATATCCGAATGCCAAGTTCAGACAAAGTCTCTCCCGGGGCGCAGAAAACATCCTTGCCGGTTTCACGATTCTCAAGCGTTAGCAAATAGTTTCCCCTGGAGCCTGCGTAGGACACCAATTGAAACCGATAAGGTTGTGGCACAATTTCGATTAACTCTAATTCAAAAGGTTCTTCCTCGGATTCCTCATTTGGAAAAGGCGGAGTAACAGTGAAGGTTTTTGTCTTCTCATCGTAGTAAATGACCGGAGGTGTAAAAATATCGAAGATCCAATTGGGTCCTCCCTGAGGATAAGGCTTCCCCCAATCAATGCCAGGGCTTGAATCTTTAATTGCTCCCGCAAATCCGGGGAATTCGAATGATAATTTGGGGGACGCACGTGCGCTTGAGGTGTGGCCAATTTCGTTGGACAGCAAGGCCCAGAAAACAGCCGAAACGACCAAAAAAGCTCCAACCACAGCCAACATCTTTTCTTTTTCCTTAAAGTTAAACACCTGGCGTCGTCTCCTTCCCGGTGTAGACCTCGAGCCTCAAACTAAAGGATGATAGATTGTTGCGGATGATCGGGATGGGGCCTTCTTCGACCGCCGGATCGCCATCCTCGATAAGTAAATCAAACGGGTTCCTGGTTTCCGCATCAACTTCGTCAATAGATTCAAAGCGATCCAGAGGCTGGACCACCAAACCGGTTACAACAACAGGGAGAGGAGCACTCAATAAACTCTTTAAATATAGCCGAAGAGATTCCGTGTAACCTTCAAAGACCAATTCGAAAGTAAACGATTCAAAGCCGGGCCTTCCTTCGTCTCCGACCAAGGCGTCCGGGTACTCCACCCGGGGTGTCTGGCGCGAACCAGCCGCCTGCTGCAATAAGGTTGGCTCTTCCCGTTTTACTACCAAATACTCCCTTTTGAGGGAGGTCAAAGCTATGGGTCTCGCTTGGATTAGAGGCTCCAGCAATACAGTTGCGGCCAACTTCTGTCTCATAACCGCTTCAAGGATTCCCGGTTCAGGACCTTGTTGCTCGAACTGCGAAAAACCGAATCGCAACCCCTCACCCATGTTGACCCCGGCCTTGACAAAACGTTGGGCCATTTCTTCGACAAATCCTGCGAGCTCGAAATAAGCAGCAGTAGAATTTCCTGAGAAATCCGGGACATTCCGTGCAACGTCGGCGAACAATTGAGCATCTAACTTGGCATGTACTTCGTTCAGAGATTGAATTGCCTCTTTTAAGGCGGCATGAGCTGCGGGGCTCGGTGAAACAGGCCCCGCGTGAGAAAACTGTATTCGCCGTTGAAGTGAATCCAGGTCGCCAAGCTTGGCATTGCGCCGGTTATGACCCCAGAGGATGAACGCAAGAACAAGCACCAGACCGAGTCCGAAAATAAGAACGGGCTTTTTTAGAGTATCGACTGGAAAAGATAGTGACATGAATTAGAGAGACGTTTCCGGTTTAATCACCAAAGAAAAATCAAACCGCAAAATACCAGGGCGTGAGGTGTCAAAACGACGATCCTCAACCATCTCGATGAACGGAGAATTTTCAAATGACCCAAGAAGTGTTTCCACTCTTCCCCGGGAGTTGTTACTAACCAGAGAAAGCGGATTTTCCCGATCAAGTAGCCGTCCGGTAACACGAAGCCGTTTAGCGGCATCGGAAGACTCGGATACTTCCGCTTGAATTGATTCCAGCCAAACATCCTCAACTTTGTTCAAGCGGGTTTGAAGATCCGATAAAAAGGTGACCCAAGATTTCCGCTGTTCGAGAATTTCGGACTTTGTGGAAGCTGTTGCCAGGAGGTGCGTGTAGGAATCGTAAGCTTCACGGACTTCCCCTGCCAAGGATTCAAACGGAGCAAGTTCCCCTTCCAGCGAAGTGATTCGACTCTGTAAATTCCAGGCGCTTACATGAAATCTTAAACCAATAACCATTCCAGCGAGCAGTACCAAGCAAGCGGCCGCAATCCACCAGGGTTTCTTTTCGGAGAACTCCAGTTGATTGCTCACCGCGCCTGGGAGAAGATTTCCTGGAACGAAATCAGGATCCAACTGCGCTTGGAACAGGCCAATAGGTGAAGGCAACAGGTAGTTGATTCGGCTGGTTTGAGTTGTCGGCAAATTGCGGCCCGAAATAATTCCGCGAAAGGGATCATAGGGGCTGGTGGTGATACTTGTTTTTCTTTCAAGAAAATCTGCCAATCCAGGGAGCTGACTCGCACCTCCCGTCAGAAGAATACGCGCAGGGTTACCGCATTGTCCCTGTCGGCGATAAAGTGCAAGTGAGCGCTGGACCTCGTTGACCAGGCGCGTAACAAATCCTTCAGATGCCTGATTCAATATAACCTGGATTTGCCCTTCAGACGGCGATCGGACACTTTCAAGTTTGAGCGCCTCAGCATCCACAAAAGATTTTTTCAACTCTCTGGCGATCGATTGAGTGATCAGGCTTCCGCCAAAATTAAAACTTCTGATGAAAGGCAAATCACCATCAGCCGACACGGTCAGGGAAACGGACCGGGCACCGATATCTAGAAGGACAGATGCTCCGGTTTCACTTCCATACTGTGAGATCAAGGCACTTAGCTCCGTCGAGATATGGGCATCAATCTGGCGAGGGTTAACTCCCTGCCTCTTAAGCATGGCCAGGAGATCTTCCAAAAACCGGGAGGCGACAGCTTGAACCAGAACATCTCTTTCAAAACCATCGTCTTTCAGAATACGGTAGGTCCATTCGAATCCTTCAAGTCCATTGGGCAAAGCATTCTCGGCTTCAAACCGGATGACTTCACGTTGTCCATCACCATCGATTCGGGCGACCTTCAGCAATTTGGAGAGAACCGACCACCCAGGTAAAATGATATTGGTTATTCTCTCTAAGGAAACCTTGTGAGCCAACCGGGCAAGCCCCTCTTCCACAAAGTACAGCCACCGATCTTTTTGCTCAGGATCACTGTTGATTGACTCATGCGCAACCTCCTCAAGCACACAATCGTTCTGTGAGCCTTTTGAAAGGATCGTCACTGATAGATGGCTAGCGCCTAGTGAAAGAATTGATTGATCGGTCGACGCCATAATGAAAAGTGCCTGCGGTGGTTGGCGGCATGAAGTGCACAGCAACAACCAGGTGGATTACAGTTGAGGACGCACATTAGAGAAACAAGAAATATCAAGTCGGCACAGGCTCTTTAGGGTAGAAACCTACCCAAACTTGCGGAGAACTTTACACCATGGAGGACACATTCCTCCCAGTATTAATTTCTTAGTTCACAAACACATAAAATTGCGAACCTGCAAAATGAGGATTGCGGTTTTGGAGGTGAATAAACATTTTCATTTTATAGTGAAAAAGTTGGTCCTGTCTCATTCATTTTAACCGTTCCCAAACAAGCTATTCTCATGAAGTTAATCGTGATGCTCCTCACAGGCGTAACACCTTTACTACCGTTGGCTGGTCAATCGGCGGATCCCGAGCTATCCGGTAAACTCAAGGCGGTCATGCAGTTGTTCGATAAGAATCAAGCAGCGCTCAAAGAAGAAATTGTTGAGTTGAACGCGACCAATTCAGCCTTAAGCGAAGCAAACCTAAAATTATATAAAGAACTGCAAGATAGTCAGACACGCGTAGAAAACCTCGAAGCAGAAATCTTAATATTGAAGAGCAAATTTTCCGAAGTCGCAGTTAGAGGATTGGAATCTGCTTCTTTAATTTCCTCAACAGACCAAAACGCTGAAACGGCCATTGAGGGAAATACCCAAAAGAATCTCCCAAAGAAACTACCTTCCGTTGATTCAGTACCCGAAGAAACGTTGGTAAACATCAATACGGCGACGGCAGAAGAACTCGCCAAATTACCAACGATTGACGATGACATGGCCGTCCAAATCATTTCCAATCGTCCTTATCGATCCATTGATGACCTCATCATCAACCAGGGATTTGGTCCCATGAAATTGAGACGGATTACACCATTTATCACTGCTCAATAAGGCCACTTATCAGCCGCTTAAATTCTTTTCCCATCTACAATAAAGTCCTAAAATAGTCCCGTCCCATGCGCCGTATTCTATACATTACATTCTTAGCTCTAATGAATCCCCTTTTAATTCAGGCGAGTGATATCGAACTGGAGGAAAAGCTGAAGGCCGTGATGATCCTTTTTGAAAAAGGGAAACAAGGCCTGCAGGAAGAAATTGATTCGCTAAACTTGCAAGTGTCCGATTTGGAAGCGCACAACCAAAAACTGAATGAGGAGCTGGATGCCGAGCGGGAAAAAAACCTAACACTTCAAACCCAACTGCTAATCATTCATACTGAAGGATCCACCTCGAGCCTGGGCAGTGAAGTTGTCAGCACCGAGACGGTGGCGGCTATAACTGACTCTCCAGCAACTAATCCAAGAGGAGGAGCCCGGCAAGGACAACGGCAGAGAAACGGAGTAACCGTAGAGGAACCAGAAGAAGAACTCGTTCTCGACGAAGAAGATCTCGTTGATATCAATTCGGCGACCAAAGATGAACTCTTGTCCCTCCCATTGGTAAATGATTTCCTGGCTAATAATATTATTAACGGCCGCCCCTGGTCCTCCGTAGAGGATCTCATTCAACTGCAAGGGTTCGGACCTATGAAACTTAGACGCTTACAACCGTGGGTGAAAGTTGAACCCATTGAAGAGATTCCGGAAGTAGAAGCATCAGAGAACCCAGTAGATTAGACCTTTACGGCGACCAAAGCCGATCCTGAGTTGACGATCGCTTAGGTACCTACCTATTTTCATAAAAAACTGAAATTCCAGACGCCTGTAACGCCACACTATTTTAATCCATATTATTAATATTCAAGAAGCTATGAAGCCGTATATTTCTATCGCTTTTCTGGTGGCTCTCTTCGCCCCTCTAACGCTATCTTCACAATCAAATCTCGAAGATAACCTGAAAGCCGTTATGCTGCTTTTTGATAAGAACCTCAAAGAGGCGGATATCAGAATCAGTGAACTTTCCAAAGCCAACCAGGCTTTAACAGAAGCCCATGCCGCCCTTGAAAAAGAACTAATAACGGCCGCATCCAAAATCGAGGATCTGGAAAAGGAAAACAAAAGTTTGCGTCGCAAGGTTTCTGGAAGCACGGTGCGGGAACTTGAAACGGCTTCGCTGGTTACACCAAGAAATCTGGAATTAGAGGACTCGCTCTCTTCGAAGGAATCGGCTCCCAACCTGGATTTAACGCCCAAGGCTTTCACGGAGGTTAACAAGCAAACTTATGCTCCAGAACATCTTTCAGATGGAGCCGTTCTACTGGTCAACCTAAATACCGCTACCGAAAGGGAACTCAGAATGGTTCCTGGTGTTGGACCTCAATTGGCAGAACAAATCATCGCCAACCGCCCTTACGAATCCGTGTGGGATATGATGAAATTCGACGGTATTGGCAGGAAAAAGATCGATATGATTCAGCAGTATATCGTGATCGAGTGATAAAGGATCATACCTTGACCTAGAGATTCTTTTCGTAAACACGGTTGAAAGCGTCTGAAAAAAGAAGCAGCTTCCCTTTCTTGCCCATAAACCGGATCTTGAGATCAAGGTTTATCAATTCCCCGGATTTAAAGACCTGTCCACCCATCATGATTCGGGAAGACATCCCGTCACCCATGACAGCGGTGATCTCAACTTGCTTGAGGGTAAAAACGATTTCGTCATTGAGCGCTGAAGCATCCATTTCGGGTGGAGTTTGCGGAGCAGACTCGGAAACGGCAGCAGGGGAAGGTGCTGGTTCAACCAGAGTTGCCGCAGGAATTTGAGCCGTAACAGGTGCCGGAGTATTCACCACCGTTTCAACGGTTTCAACTATTGGTGCTGGCGCAGCGAACACCTGGGCTGGGGCGGGTGCCTCTGGTTCAGAGGTCGCCGGTTCTTCAACTGGAGCCGCGATAGAAACTTGATTGGTAGGCGAAACCTCAATCGCTTTAGCCGGGGGAGCTTGGGTTAATACGGGTTCTGCCGGTGCCGCATCAACAACCAATGAAGGTTCTTTGTCCTTATCTGGAAGTATCAGTAGTGCCAGCGCCCAACCACCCAATCCAACGACCAAAATAATAGTCAGGATGACCAGGAAAGATCCCTTCTTTTTCGCACGGGGACGAACACCTGTAATGGAATTGCTTAAGGGATTAATTCGGCCTCTTTCGACATCAGTCTGGGCACGTTTCAATGCATCGTTAATCAGACTCATCGCTCATTAATATTGTAAAGATTTACGGCCGCGGCGCACGTCCCAGTAATTCACCTCATCTGAACTACGGGCATAGGCTGAAAGTAACGCCTTATCACAAATGTTATTGATCATCCGGGGAATCCCGCCGCTCCATTTAAAAACACGTCTCTCAGCAACTTTAGTAAACTGAGGTCGGCCTGAAGATCCCGCACGACTCAAGCGATGCTGAATATAGTGAACCGTGTCATCGTAGGTAAGTCTCGAAAGATCATAACGGACCAAAATTCGTTGACGAAGCTGGCGAAGACGACGCTGGTCAAGCAGCTCGCTTAGCTCCGGTTGGCCGATGAGAATAATCTGCATGAGCTTTTGCGTATCCGTCTCCAGGTTGGACAAAAGCCGCACTTGCTCGAGCACTTCAAAAGAAAGATTCTGGGCCTCATCGATTATCATGACCACATCTTTACCCGCTTGATGTTTCGCCAAGGTTAATTCGTAGATCTTTTCGATGAGCTCGTTCTTCCCACGTGGAGGATTCTCGATACCCAACTCCGTGAGAATCGCGCGAAGCAACTGTGTCTCTGTCACCCGTGGATTAAGAATCAACGCGGTTTCATATTTGTCTGGATCAAGCTCGTTGAGAAGACGGCGGCAAAGGGTTGTTTTTCCGCAACCTACTTCTCCAGTCAGCACAATAAATCCCTTCTTCTCATCAATCCCATATTTGAGATGCTGAAGAGCTTCATTGTGAAACTGACTCAGATACAAAAATTTTGGGTCGGGGGTGATGTTAAAAGGCATTTCCTGGAAGCCAAAGTAGTCCTGATACATGACGCGGTTATTAAGGTTCTAGTTACCTTCCTCATGGGTTCATTTTCTTAAGATAAAGAAGGTCACGGCGATCAGTGAGCCATACAGCACATATAGTTGACACGGTTGAAATGGAATAGAGAGCCTTTTGACATAAAATTGAAGCCGTATTGGTAGTTTCACTTAATTTGGATGAAGACTGGGCACTATCGGCCTGAAACTGGCGTTTCTTTTAAAAATGGAACGTAATACAGCTTGATCACCTTCTTCCAAGGAATTGCACAGCTTTCTATCTTCACTTTTCTCTTAAACCTCTCCTAGTGTAGCCACATCCTTTTATGAAACAGTTCGTTTTAACAACGCTACTGACCTGTCTTCTGGTTATGTGCTCCCTTGTACTAGTGATTATGGCTATCGAGCTTTATAAAACGAGAAACCAGCTAACATACCTAAAATCACGCGATATGGAGTATTCGGCACGCATCCGGGAAATTGAACAGGATCTATCGGCCAAAGACGAATATCTGGATAAACTGCTCACAGATCCCGTTTTTCTGGAGCAGGTTGTGCGCGAACGTCTTGGCTACACCCGGCCCGAAGAATACATTTACCGTTTTCCAAAAGAGCAAAAAAAAACGTCTCAACATCCATGATTCATCCATTGATTGAACAATTTTCCCAAACCGGCCAAGGCCAGGTTTTTAAATTCTGGGAGGAGTTATCCGTAAACGAACAAGCAAGGTTGCTGGAAGAAGCCGCCGAAATTGATCTGGAAGAAATTGCAACCTTGCATCGTACCCTGGTTCAAGGCGGCGGTGAAGCTCATCAGGATTATACGGACCTGGAACCGGCACCCTATATAGCTCACCCAACGCAAGGTGGAGATGCAGCGCGCTGGGACGAAGCCCGCGAAATGGGCGAAACCGCTCTTCGCCGGGGTTCCGTTGCGGCATTTGTAGTCGCGGGAGGACAAGGTACACGCCTGGGCTACGATAAACCAAAAGGACTTTTCCCAGTCACGCCCATTCATGGGAAGTCTTTGTTTCAGGTATTCGCTGAAAAGATTAAAGCAGCAGAAAACACTTATGAGTCCACCATTCCGTGGTTTATCATGACTAGTAATGTGAACCATGCGGATACGGTCGATTTTCTCGAAACAAACCAATATTTCGGACTACATCCGAATCAGGTTCATTGCTTTCGACAAGGGCGCATGCCCGCTATCGACACAGAAGGGAAAATTCTCCTGTCCAGCAAAGGTTCCATCGCCATGAGTCCCGACGGTCATGGCGGCTCATTACGGGCATTGGTCCGAAGTGGAGCGACCAAAATCATGGAGGAAAGCGGGATCGATGTGTTAAGCTACTTTCAGGTAGACAATCCGCTCATCAAAGCCATCGACCCAAGCTTTATCGGATTTCATCTGCAAAGCGAGGCCGGTATGTCCAGCAAGATGATACCCAAGGCATACCCCGAAGAAAAATTGGGTGTATTCTGTAAGCAAAAGGGCAAGACCGTAGTTATTGAATACAGTGACCTTCCAGTAGACCTTATGCATGCAACGAATAAGGAAGGACAACTGAAATTCCTTTCTGGCAGCGTCGCAATTCATACCTTGTCTCGAGACTTTATTAATCAAATGGGAGGTGGCGATGCTTCCTCCCCTAGCCTTCCATTTCACCGCGCTAATAAAAAGATTCCCACGATCGACGATTCGGGAAATCCGTTTACACCGGAGTCGCCAAATGGAATCAAGTTCGAGATGTTTGTGTTCGACGCCCTTCCATTTTCAGAGAAAACGATAGTCATCGAAACCCGGCGTTCGACCGATTTTAGTCCCGTTAAAAACGCAGACGGACTCGATTCACCCAAAACCTGCAAAGAAGGCCAAATGATAGAATTTGCGTCCTGGTTTCAGTCGGCAGGTTCACCCCTTGCAAAGGATGAAACCGGAGTCCCTGTACAGCTGGTAGAGGTGAGCCCGCTTTTTGGATACGATGAGGCCTCATTCATTAAAAGCTGGAAAGCCTTATCGGAAAAGCCCGACTTAAATCAACCCATAGACCTTAAATAATTTCAATACTATGAGCCTCATCGAATCCATTAAACTGGCAGGGTCTGAAAGTAAGATTCTCCCGTCCACCGCCGAAAATATGGCCCTCTGGGTCGAAGGTAACTTCCTTCCGGATTGGGCTCTCGAAAGCATCCAGGAACTGCTCAACAAGGAAGCCTTCGAAGAACTGAACGACCGATTCTATAAAAACATGGAATTTGGAACAGGCGGTATGCGCGGCCGGACCATTGGACGCATATCCGCAGAGGCGGAACTGGGCACGCTTTCAGATTTGGGCACGCCAGCTCACCCGGCAATTGGGTCCAATGTTTTAAATGACTTTAATTTGATCCGCGCAACCATCGGCCTTTTCAACTACTCGAAACAGCATCTTAAACATTGTGAAATCTTTGACGTTCCCAAACTGGTAATCGCCCACGACGTACGCCATTTCTCTCGTTACTTTTGCGAACTTGCGGCCTCCACCTGGACACGCTTAGGCGGTTTGGCCATGATCTTTGAGGGTCCACGTTCAACACCTCATCTCAGCTTTTCCGTGCGTAAACTCAACGCCACGGCCGGGATTGTTATCACAGCAAGTCACAATCCGCCTCACGATAACGGTTTTAAAGCCTACTTCAGCGATGGCGCTCAAGTCGTCGAACCGCATGCCTCCGGAATCATCGACAAGGTAAACGAGGTGGCTCTGGCTGAAACGGCCAAACACCTAGAGATTGATCTAAGTGAAGTGGTCACCTTACCGGATTCAATTGACGAGGCTTACTTTTCTTCCGTCCTGGATGTCGTTTTGGACAAAAATTTGTTCAAGGAAAGTAAGGTGAAAGTAGTCTTCACTCCGATCCACGGTACTGGAGGGGTTGCCTCTGTACCAGTCCTCGAACGCCTGGGAGTCAGTGTAGACACCGTTCCCGAACAAGATGCTTTTGATCCCCGTTTCCCAACCGTTAAGTCTCCAAACCCGGAAAATGCCGAGGCTCTTTCCATGGCAATCACACAAGCTGAATCGACAGGAGCAGATGTGGTTATCGCCACCGATCCCGATTGCGATCGCATGGGAGTTGCGGTTCGAGACAGCGAAGGAAAGATGCAACTGTTGTCTGGTAACATGATTGGTTCTGTAATGGCCGAGTACCGGATTGGCCAAATGAAGGAAAGCGGGATACTTCCTCCCGGTGGAACGGAAAAAGCAGTCTTGATTAAGACCTTTGTTACCACTCCTCTTCAGGACGCCATAGGCAAGGCACATGGCTTGAAGGTCATTAACACACTGACAGGATTTAAATGGATCGGTGAAAAAATTGGCCAGTACGAACAACAGCTTCAAAACGAACTTAAAAAACAACACGGCTACCAAATCGACTACGATAATACGAACTACCTGAAACGCGCTGATTTACTTCAGGAGCATAGTACTTTTTATGTTTTCGGAGGCGAAGAAAGCTACGGCTACCTCGGTAGTGATGCGGTGCGCGACAAAGACGGTAATGCCGCAGTGGTCATGTTTTGTGAAATCGCGGCGTACCTAAAGAGCCAGGGGAAAACGTTCCTAGACTACCTGGACTCGCTGTACTGCAAATACGGTTACTACTTTGAAACGTTAGGAAACGTCTATTACGAAGGGGCAGCTGGAGCACAGAAAATAAAAAACATTCTGGACTCTTACCGGTCCGATTCGCCGAAAGAGATCGGCGGAATTGCGGTAACCGAAATGAAAGACTTCGGTGTTCAGATTTTTGAAGATGCGGATGGACAAACCATTCCCAAGCAGGACTTCTACTTCCTCACACTCGCCAACGGCTACCAATATGCCGTTCGAGGTAGCGGAACCGAGCCAAAGATTAAATTTTATCTCTTCGGCCGTGAAGACGTGGCGGATCCTTCCGAGCTGGAGGAAAAGAAAGCCCTTACCCAATCAGCCATCGAGTCGATGAAAGAAGCCATTCTGGCCGACACGGATGCACGGGCTGAAGGCTAGTTAACTTGCGGGAAAACTTTCAAACTGCAGATATTTCCTTCACAAATCGGGAGACCGATGAATCCTAATACGTATTCGATTACGAAAGTAGTCTCTTACCATACACAAAGGAGAACTCATTAAAAAATATTGTAGGCTACGGGAAAGTCATTATTTAATAGATACTATGGCCCAGCTAAAAAAGACAGACAACAGGCATGAGATCAAAGAAACTCGTCTTCTGATCGAGTATGGGTTCAAACTTGCGAGAGACCTCGGATTGAAAACTGTCCTCGTAGTCGGAGAGCTGATAACAGACCGGAAAATGGTCGATCAGCATAGGAAGAATGAAACCATTATCTGGGTATCGCGCGGAACCGAAAAAGTGGAGGAAAACATTAAGGAGGGAGATCACCAAGTTGAAATTCCCCACAGTCCGGTTGAGCGCATGGAACAAATTACACTCGCACTTATCCTGTCAGTAATGCATGGATACATGAGAAAAGATGAATCCATTGTCTGCCTGGTCGGCGTCTCCGGATCCAAACGGTTGGACAATTTGCTCATCGCGAATCCAGAACGCGACTTCGATTGGTTTAAAGGAAGGGGCACTGGAAAACAAAGAAAACTTCCCACCTCGCAGGAATTCATTCGGCTGATTGACCTCGCACTTCGCTTCGCTACGGAAGGCCGCGAAGGAAAACCGATCGGCACCATCTTTCTCCTCGGGGATATGGAAGAATTAAATTCCATTGCCCGCCCCCTGATTCTAAATCCTTGCAAAGGACACCCGCGGAAGTCCCGCAGCATTTACGACAGAGAATTCGTTGAAACCATGCGGGAGTATGCGGCGCTGGACGGCGGATTCCTCATAGATCGCAAAGGGGTGGTTGAGGCCGCGGCGGTGTATCTCGACGCACCGGTTACCAAGGCTGTACAGGTGCCAAGCGGGCTCGGCTCGCGCCACGTGGCTGCGGCTGCGGCAACTGCTCAAACCAATTCCATTGCCATTGTCATCTCTGAATCGTCGGGCACCGTAACGGTTTTCTCCAAAGGCGCCAAGGTGTTGTCATTGGGATAGTTCTCCGAATCTAAGATGTTCACTCTGCGCTGCGGGGACCCGTCTTCGCAAGGATTCGCCGTGGCACGCGTAGTTACCCAGCTCAAGTAATCAAATCAGCAGGACTAAAGAAACGCCGCCGAGGATCGGGGAATAAACCTCTCCTAAAGAAGTATCAGAGCCGGCGTTTCCAGGATTTCCTTCAACGCTTTGAGGAACATAGCTCCGACAGCGCCATCCACTACACGATGGTCAAAGCTTCCTCCAATTGTCATGCGATGGCCGACAACGATTTGATCATTGGCATCAACAACCGGCTGTTTAACGGCTGTTCCAACCGAAAGGATACCGGCATTAGGCTGATTGATAATTCCAAAAAATCCGGTGATAGGAAACATCCCCAGAGAAGACACAGTGAACGTGCTACCCGACATTTCGGTCGGCTTCAGCTTTTTGTTCTTAGCTTTGCCTGCCAGTTCCTTGAGCTCGGCGCTGAATTGGCGAACACCCTTTGTATGAGCGTCTTTTATTACGGGCACGACCAATCCATCATCAACGGCAACCGCTACGCCCAAGTGGACAGCGCCATGCTGCAAAATGTGATCTCCACCCCATGAGGAGTTTACTTGGGGAACACGACGCAGTGCTTCAGTGGTCGCTTTTAGAATAAAGTCCGTAACGGTGAGCTTGATACCACCTTGTTCTGCGGGCAATTGGCTGAGGTGTTCATTGAGATCTGAGCGAAGCTTCATCAAAGGAGCAACGTCCACTTCTGTTTCCAGATAAAAATGAGGAACTTGTGATTTCGACTCCATGAGTCGTTGAGCAATCACGGTTCGCATGTTTGACAAGGTCTGTTTGCCCTCTTCTGCAATAGCACTTCCTGAAATTGTCGTCGGGATCGATGCTACTGAACTTGTTGCAGGTGCAGTGGCGACAGCAGCCGGGCTTCCGGTTGCAGCTTCGACGTCGGCCTTAACGACGCGACCGCCTGGACCGGTACCTTTGACAGTCGACAAATCTATACCTTTTGCCTCGGCCAATTTGCGAGCGAGAGGAGACGCTTTTACTCTCCCGTCCGAAGATGGAGCAACCAGAACTTCTGTCGTGTTTTCAATCTTCGCTGCAACCTCGACCTCGACCGGAGCAATTGGCTCCGATTTAGCGGCAGGTGCTTCTTTGGCAGCCGGAGCTACTGCAGGAGCACTTCCGGTTAAGGCTGCCAGGTCAAATTTCTCTCCTTTTTCTCCTATGACAGCGACCGGACCTCCTATAGGAACCTGATCACCAGCACTGGCAACCTGTTTTAAAAGAATGCCTTCGTCAAATGCTTCGAGCTCCATGGTTGCCTTATCGGTTTCCACTTCAGCAATAAGGTCACCGGGCTCGATTGCGTCCCCTTCATTCTTGAGCCAGGCAATAAGCGTTCCCACGCTCATCGTATCACTCAGTTTGGGCATTTCAATTACTGTGGCCATAAGTCGGTTTTCTTAAATCTTGGTCTCTGTTTTTGTAGGAACTATTTGAGTGCTTCGAGAGCCTCTTTGACAACTCTTTCAGGATAAGGAAGCTGAAGTTTCTCCAACGGAGGTGAGTAAATGGCCGGAGCATCCACAGCTGATACCCGTTTGATCGGGCCATCAAGGTAATCGAATGCTTTTTCCTGGATCATGTGCGAGATCTGCGCATCGACTCCACAAAAAGGTTTATTTTCCTCAACCAAAAGAACGCGATTGGTTTTTCTAACTGAAGTTAAAATCGTCTCTTCATCCAAAGGTCGGATCGAGCGAAGGTCTACCACCTCCGCGTCAATGCCGTGCTCGGCCTTCAAAATTTCTGCGGCCTTAAGACTGGTAATGGTGGCTCTGCCGTGAGCAACAATCGTCAAATCCGTGCCTACGCGTTTCACCTCGGCAAGACCAAGAGGGATGAGATACTCCTCTTCAGGAACTTCACCGGTATCATTATAGAGAATGGTATTCTCCATAAAAAACACCGGATCGTTGTCACGGATGGCAGCTTTTAAGAGACCTTTCGCGTCGTAAGCAGTTGCCGGACATACCACTTTAAGCCCCGGCGTGTTTGCTGCAAAATTTTCAAGCGTGTGCGAATGAGTAGCACCAACGCTGGTTCCTCCATTACTGGGTCCGCGAACCACTAATGGCACATTTGCCAAACCACCAGACATGTAACGCACATTGGGTGCATTGTTGAACAACTGGTCAAAAGCAACGTAAGAAAAACTCCAAAACATGAGTTCGCAGATTGGACGCAGACCCATCATTGCGGCACCAATAGCCATTCCAGTAAATCCGGCTTCACTGATCGGTGTATCGATTACGCGTTTGGCACCAAAGCGCTCGAGGAGACCTTCAGTTACCTTGTAGGAACCTTTGAACTGGGCGACTTCCTCCCCCATGATCATGACCTTCTCGTCACGATCCATTTCTTCCGCCATGGCCTGCATGAGGGCTTCTCTATAAGTTATTACGGGCATTTTTATTAAAATTAGAAATTAGCTTCAGCCTTCCGTCGGAGGGTCCTGGAAGAAAATACGACCTTGGGACACTTTGTGTTCCGGATGGTCTTCTTCCCAATAAACGTCACGGGTGATTTCTTCAACGGGCGGAAAGGGACTTTGTTCAGCGAACTTAACTGACTCGTCGGCCTCAGCCCGGGCTGCTTTATCGATCTCCTTCGCTTCCTCTTGAGTCAACACTCCCTGGGAAATCAACTTTTCACGGTAGAGGTTAATGGGGTCTTTGGTCCGCTGATATTCGGCGATCTCATCCTTGGTCCGGTAGGTCTTATCCGGATCAGCCACTGAATGGCCGCGATAGCGGTAGGTATCGATCTCGAGGATGGTAGGCTTGCATTCATTGTGCGCCCGAGCCATCGCTTCGGAAGTTTTTTGACGAACCTCTTCCAGATCGTGTCCGTCGCAGATATCCCATGCGATATTATAGCCTTCGGCCCGTTTTGCCAGGATTTCTCCGGCCGATGAACGTTCCTGGCTGGTCCCCATGGAGTAGCCGTTGTTTTCGATAATATAAATAACCGGGAGATCCCAGAGCCCTGCCAAGTTAAGCGCTTCATGATATGCTCCCTGATTTACGGCGCCGTCTCCCATGAAACACATACAGGAACCTTTCAAGCCTTGGTATTTGAGAGCGAAAGCGATTCCAGCACCCAATGGCGTTTGCCCGGCAACAATTCCATGACCACCCCAATAGTTCTTGTCAGGCGCGAAAAAGTGCATGGATCCACCCTTACCCTTGGAACAGCCTGTGTATTTGCCGTAAAGCTCGGCCATACATTCGTTCATTCCCATACCCACAGCCAATGCATGACCGTGATCGCGGTAGGCAGTGATGACGTGATCATGCTCACCCATCATCGAAACTGTTCCAACAGCAACGGCTTCCTGCCCAATGTAAAGGTGGAGAAATCCGCCAATCTTACCTTGTTGATAGACGCGCAGCGAACGCTCTTCAAAGCGTCGGATGCGAAGCATGGTAGTGAGAAACCCGATTTTCTGCTCGTTGGTTAGCTTCGCATTTACATCTGCGGACTTTCCTTCTGCAGCCTTTTTTCTCGGGCTTTTTTTGGTAGTTTTCTTTTGCGTAGTCACGATGGTCCGTAATTAAAGGAGCCGCACTCTAGGTACTAGTTAGGAAAATTCAACCTTTGTATGCCCATAAATTTTAAGACAAAATTTATGGTTTGTGGAGTTCTCATTCGACTGAACAACCGGACTCTACTCCCGGAATTACCAATGCCTGTGCTGCTTCGTTGCTCCGCTTGACAAGAATTATCAATTGGCGATTCTAGCAAATCCGAATATTACACCTTATGACGATTTCCGAACTCAAAACTGCTCTCGAACCGCATCGCGCCAAACAAATCCTCTTCAAACTGCCGGATGGCGTACTGATGCCGAGCCATTTTCACATCACGGAGATTGGGGTTGTTAAAAAAGAATTCGTCGACTGTGGTGGGACCATCCGGATGGAGGGGAAATGCCTGCTTCAGGCCTGGGTGGCAGATGACACGGATCATCGGATCGATTGCGAGAAGTTCCTCCAAATCTTTGAGCACGGTCGTCCCGTGATCCCAACCGAAGCGCTGCCAATCGAAGTGGAATACGAGCACCCGGTGCTCTCACAATTTCCGTTGGAGCGCATAGAGTTTAAGGACGATACCGTCACTCTCGTCCTGGCAACGAAACACACGGACTGCCTCGCGAAAGACGTCTGCGGGGTTGAAGAATCCGATTGTTGCACGCCGGGTGGCGGCTGTTGCTAGAGTTTTTCCAAGGGCTCGAGGGTCGACTGCAGGCCTACAGCATTTAACCCTTATTCTTTCGCTGAAATGGGTAGGGCGGTAGGCTCAAACCGCCGATTCCACGACGGCTCGCTCGGCGATCGAGCCCTACCTACATCTGAATAGTTGCGACTATTTATAGTTAAACAACCACACTCAAAATTCTTATTTTTGGCATCGATCCAATTCCCCTCCGCTCAGGTGTTGCTCAACCACAACATCTTCGGGCATGCCTCCTATGCAATTGGCCCGCAACGCGGTAAACCCCGCCCGATCTTGGCGATAAATATCCCACAATAGGTTACGATCGGTTTCTGGAACAGGAATGTGGTCAATATCGGACTCTTTAAAGAAGGAAAACTGCCCTTCGTCGAAATCGACCGGCAGTCCGGCAATCGGCTTTAGGCAATCAAAGAGAAACATCAGCCAGTGAGTTTTTCCTTCGTAGCCCTTTTCTGAGATCATGCAAAACAGGTGTAGGTCATCTTCCGTCAATTCCATGCGGGTTTCCTCCCTGGCCTCGCGAATCGCGCATTCGTAAGGCGACTCTCCATTGGGCATTTCCAGTTTCCCGCCAATCGGGCTCCAACAACCCCGGTTTGGCTCTTTGTTGCGCTTTAACAACAGCAACTCACCGGCCTCATTACGCACAAAGATCAATACACTGATTTTAAAAGGAAGCATGTTTGCCAGTATGAGGTATCAGTTATTGGTTTGGGGGCAAAACAAAGTTAGGCGAAATAAGTCTATTCTCTTCAAGCGGTTCGTGCCCTACAAATCCTCAGGATTGCATACCTGGCAAATGATTAATACTGTGAAACCAATAATTAAAAACGTCTTATGAGAAAACTAACCATACTTATCACAGCCTATGGGCTTTCAGCATTTCTTTTTTCCGCTTGCGGAGGAGATAAAACATCCGAGCAAAGTGCCGTCAGCGAAGCACCAGAAGTCCAGGAAGCTGCCGAAAATACCGTGGTCGACGACGCAAAAGCAAAAGCGGCAGAGATAGCAGAAAAAGCCAAGGTAGAAAGCGCGGCCGCCATGGAGAAAGCGAAGGCAGAAGCCGCAGCAATGACCATAAAAGCAAAAGAGGAATCTGCCAGAATAGCAGAAAAAGTAAAAGCGGAGGCCGCCGAAATGAAAGAAAAGGTAGAGGAGGAAGCCAAGAAACAACTTAAGAAGTTTGGGCAATAAGAACCATCAAGCATCTACGCTGGTCTTGGCTTGTCGCACATCTCGGGAATAACCTATCATTCCAACAAAATAATTATTGAGAACGCATGTCCACCCCGCATCACTTTCTAAATTCTGTCTTAAAAAGTTTTCTAACATTCGTCCTTCTACCTTCAACTTTCATCCTCTCAGCCGGAGCGCAGCCATCAGCTGACCTTCGGATCACCGACGTACGTTTCTCCAAAGAAAGACCACCCACTGGCGGGGATAGCTGGTTGGCGATGGAAGTTCGGGTAGAGATTACAAACAACTCCGACCGCACCGCTGCCAACCGGGAATTTCTGGACGATGTCACGCTCAGTGTCGGTATAGCCCATAACCTTGGTACTTCAACCAACCCGAGGCTCGACTACTATTGGACCCACATAGAAGCTGCCACCTTGAAGCGCGGCGAACATAGATTCCGTTTCTATCTTTCTCCTGAACAAATAGAACGCGGACGAATCAGTACTGGCGAACCCTATGCTTGGTACATCCAAGCCACCTACGGTTCAGCTCCCTCCGAAACCATGCCAAGTTCACCGGCCGTCATCGCAGTGTCAGACCGTCTTCGCGATCCAGGTCACCTCGAACGGTTTCAACAACTCCTGGATGAACAAAAAGAATTTCGTGCAGGCATCTTGCTTCCTCAAATCGAAACACCTTTTCGAGACATGTATGCTTCGGAGACTCCGGTGCTTAAAGGTTTTAAGAGAGAAAAGTAAATTCTCCTTATTACCCACATTCCGTATAAAAAAATGAAGCATGTCTAAAACGATTCTCGGGATCTCGGCCTTTTACCATGATAGCGCGGCAGCTCTAATAGAGAATGGCGAGATAACAGCAGCGGCTCAGGAAGAACGTTTCACCCGGAAAAAACATGACGAAGGCTTTCCTGCACAAGCGGTGGCCTATTGCCTGGAAGAAGCAGGGTTGAAAGCCGAGTCGCTCGACTACGTCGCCTTTTATGAGAAACCCTTGTTGAAGTTCGACCGCTTAATCGAAACATACCTGGCCTACGCACCTCGCGGATTCAGATCCTTTTCAAAGGCAATTCCACAATGGCTGAAAACCAAACTCCATCATCCAAGGGAAATTCGGAAAGCACTGAAAAAAGAATACAAGGGTCCGATTCTTTTTATTGAGCATCACATGTCCCACGCCGCCAGCGCGTTCTTTCCCAGCCCATTCGAGGAGGCTGCAATCCTCACCCTGGACGGTGTCGGCGAATGGGACACCACCAGTATCGCAGTGGGAGAAGGCAATTCCATAAAGATGCTGAAGACCATCAGCTTCCCTCACTCGGTAGGTTTATTGTACAGCGCTTTCACTTATTTTACTGGATTCCGGGTAAACAGCGGCGAATACAAACTCATGGGCCTGGCACCCTATGGAAAGCCGCGTTTTGTTGATCTGATTCTCGAGAAGCTGGTGGACCTGAAGGCGGATGGTTCTTTTGCGCTCAACATGGATTTTTTTACCTACCCCTATGCCCTCACCATGACCGGCACTGCTTTCGAACAACTGTTCGGTATTAAGCGCCGCCAACCAGAGGAGCAGCTCGAGCAAGTCCACATGGACCTCGCCGCAAGCGTTCAAATTGTAACCGAAAAACTGGTACGCGGGCTCGCTCTCCACGCCCTAGAAATTACCGGAAAGAAGAAATTATGCCTGGCTGGTGGCGTTGCGCTCAATTGCGTAGCCAACGGCAAAATCTTCCGGGAAAAGATTTTTGATGACGTTTGGATACAGCCAGCAGCCGGCGATGCAGGCGGAGCTTTGGGAGCCGCTTTGTTCACTCATTATCAATTGCTGAGGAAGGAGAGAAAGGTGCAGCCCGAGGATGCCATGCAAGGGAGTCTGCTAGGACCCCGTTGGACAAACGAGGTGATCGAAGACGCAATCATCGCGGAAGGAGCCGTCCACAAACACCTGGATATTGAATCATCGCTACTCGAGAAAATAGTAGACCACCTTTCCGAGGGAAAGGTCGTTGGCTGGTTTTTAGGTCGAATGGAATTTGGACCCCGTGCACTGGGAAGCCGAAGTATACTGGGCGACCCCCGGTCGAGCAATATGCAGAGCCGAATGAATCTGAAAATAAAATTCCGCGAATCCTTTCGTCCCTTTGCACCATCTGTTCTTGAAGAAGACACGTCCGACTATTTTGAAGCGATGGATTCGTCACCTTATATGCTCCTCGTAGCTCCCGTCGAAACCTCTATAAGAAACGATCTTTCCGAAGAAGAGCAGACCCTGATGGCAGATCCGGATTTGAGGAAGCGGGTGAACGTGAAACGCTCGACCATCCCAGCCATCACCCATGTGGATTACTCCGCCCGGGTGCAAACCGTTAACGAAGAGCGCCACGGAAGATACTATCGCCTGATCAAAGCGTTTAAAGAAAGGACGGGTTGCAGCGTGCTGGTGAATACGAGCTTCAACGTGCGCGGCGAACCCATCGTAAATTCACCCAAGGACGCCTTACGCTGTTTTCTGTCAACCGGCATGGATGTGCTTGTAATGGAGAATTGTATATTGCTGAAAACGGATCAACCACCCGAGCTGATAGCCCGGTATAAAGGACACGAACAATCTTTCGATCTGGATTAGATCGGAGTATCATCAGATGAACACAGTAAACAAAAACCCCGATAAGAAAGAGCTCCGAAAGTTCGCTCTAACGATGCTCCTTGGCATGCCGGTTGTTGGTGCAATTTGGACGGGAATCATCCGGTGGAACCAGGAAGTCATGAATCCCTGGATTATTGCCGGTTTTTCCGCTTTCGGCGTTTCCATATACACCCTCACCTTGCTTTCCAAACGAGCTGGCCGCATGGCCTATATCGTTTGGCGCACTCTGGCGGCAGTTATCGAAGCAATCATCAGCTTACTCTCCACCTTCATCATGTACTGGCTAACTATCGTTCCAATCGGCCTCCTCATGCGGCTCTTTGGTCGCAAGCCCCTCCCCCTCATATTCGACCGGTCCAGCAAAAGTTATTGGAAAAAATACCAGGAACCGGAGGATATGAAACGTTACTTCCGCCAATACTAGAAATAGAAGCTTCCGATTGATTTGAAGAAGGTGCCTTGATTCCCCGCAATCATTGTTTTATGCTCGCTCCTCGCTCCACTTTTCACACTACTATCCGGAGCATGGAAGACAACAAACCAACGACCATTGATGACATTTCCGAAAATCAATCCCAAGGGTTGGTTAAAGAATTTTGGAGCTTTCTGATGCACAACAAGAAGTTCTGGCTGATACCGATCATTGTCGTTTTCGTCCTCTTCGGACTACTCATAATATTTGGCGGAAGCTCAATAGCGCCCTTTATTTATCCACTGTTTTAGGCATCCATCATTTTAATTGCCAAGGCGAACAATTCGGAATCGGATTTTAGCTCTCTCGCTATCCAATCCGAACATAGATGACCCAAGCTCATCCGCGTAAATCAAACCAAAGCACGGTAGCAGCCATCTCCCTGGCAGGGGATACCGTATTTACGTTCCTGGCATTATCATTTGCTTACTGGTTGAGATTTGAAACCGCTTTAAAGCATGTGGGCGTTCCTCCCGAAGGTGCGCACTACCAACTCTATATCCCTCTACTGGTACTGGGAACGCTTTCCCTAATAGCCACTTTTAGTTATCTGGGGCTTTACAACGACAAACAGATTCTTCACCTACACCGGACATTCTTAGTCATTGTTAAAGGATCTGTCTTTTGGTTTTTTGCCTACTTGGGGACCTCCCTTGCGCTTAAGTTTGAACCTCAGATATCGAGAATGTTCGTAACCCTTGCCCTCTTTACATCAGGCGGATTACTCACCCTCTGGCGAATCGCGTTACACAAGCTATTACTTCGTAAAGAACTGCTCCCTTCTCTCCAGAAGAACGTGGCAATTCTTGGCATAAATAAAGATGCCTCCAAGCTGTATCAAGCTATGTCAAAGGATAAGAATCACCCCTACAATCCGGTAGGCATAATCTTTAGATCAGACTCTGAAGACCAAATTACCAAGTTGGATGTAGACATACCAGGCCTTGGGTCCGACGTGGATTTAGAAACTCATATTAAGAATCACGAAATTGAAATTCTAATCATAGCGACTTCCAATTTAAAAAAAGAAAAGACCCTTGAGATCGCCACCATCTGCGAGCGCAATTACGTTGCTTTCAAAATCGTCCCGAGCTCATTCCAGGTTTTTCTTTCGGGCCTCAATCTACAAAACATTTCAGGGATTCCGATTCTGGGCATTGAGACTCTTCCCCTGGATCGTATGGGCAACCGGGTAATAAAAAGAATAATAGATATTTTAGGAGGACTGGTCGGACTACTGATATCCATTCCCTTAATGGCAATTCTTGCGATTTTCATAAAAAGGGAAAGTAAAGGCTCAGTACTGTATAAACAAATACGCACTGGAAAGAACGGTGAACCCTTTAAAATATATAAATTACGTTCCATGCGCACCGACGCCGAAAAAGAAAACAGAGCTCAATGGGCAATCGAAAACGACCCTCGACGAACCAAAATCGGACAATTAATGCGCCAAACTAATCTCGATGAAATACCTCAATTCTGGAATGTCCTGAAAGGAGAAATGAGCCTCGTTGGACCGCGCCCCGAACGACCGGAACTTATAGAAGGTTTCCTTTACGAGGTTCAACACTACCAGACCCGTCATTCAGTCAAACCAGGGCTTACCGGCTGGGCACAAATTAACGGGCTTCGGGGAAATACGAGTCTTGAGAGCCGCATCCAATACGACCTCTTCTACATTGAAAACTGGTCGGTATGGATGGATGTGTATATTATGGTGATGACGCTGGTGAGGAGGAAGAATGCGTATTAGAGAAAGACCAAAAAACCTATACCGATCCAGGGTCGAAGGAGTGGATACATAAATTGCTCAAACTGATTAAAAATGAAGCGATTGCTTAAAAAAACACTTAGAAGATTTCTGGGAAAACCTCCAGTTTCTTCTATGACTGTAGAGAATCTCTACGGATACTTGGATGCCATTTACCACAAAAAAATGGTGGATGGACCCATCGTAGAGATAGGCGTAGCTTATGGAGGAACCACAGCATTAGCGTGTCAGTTTCTGTCAAAAATTGGGTGCCACAAAAAATATTACTGCGTGGATACGTTTTCCGGGTTTGTCGAATCACAACTAGATAAAGATCATAAACTGGGTTTAAGCAAAATTCACGATAACTTTTTCAGTGATAGTTCTCTTAAACATGTGAAGGAAAATCTGAATAGGTGGGGAATCACTAGGAATATAGATTTCATACAACATGACATTTGTAAGGCTAATCCATCAGATCTTCCCGATAATATTTCTATTTGCCTTCTTGATGTGGATTTAAGGGATCCGATTTACGACGCACTCCACCTATTAAAAAACAAAATGGCAGAAGGAGGAATTATTCTTGTTGATGATTGTAAAGATGGAACATCCTGGGTTGGCGCCGACATCGGATACCGGGAATTTGTGCAAGAGGAACAGCTAGAACCAAAGTACTATATGGGATTCGGCGTTGTAGAGTTTGCTAAAGATTCCGACCAAAACATTCCTTGGGTCTTCTCATTAAGGCCAAATAAAATCCCCAAGAATTATTACACTGATTGATTCTAACAGCTAGCTGAATCAGTAGCTCTTTTTTGAGAGGCTGTTAGTAAGAACTCATAAAGTAGGGCTATTTTTCCTAGAGCTGCACCACTGCTAAAGTTATTTTCGATCAATCTTCTATCATGAGGATCATCACAGCAATCTTCAAGAAACCACTTGGTCATTGCTTCGCTGAAAGCTTGAGGATTCTTCGTTTGGGCAATTCTCACATTTCGGAATCTACAGCTACTTAGTTCGCGTATTCCAATCCCATCCGAGGCAATTAAAGGCAATCCACAGCTAATTGCTTCTAACGCAACATAGGGGATTCCTGCTTCATATTTGGAAGTCATGATTACTCCATCAACAATACCATAAAATTCACGAACGTCATCCAGGTAGGAAGAAAATGTAATTCTCTTTGAGATTTTTAATTCATCAGCAAGCATCTTGATACTTCCCAATCCCCTCCCCCAGCTTACCTGGAAAAAACTCATCTCCGGATTCTTATTTAGCGCGAATCTGATCGCATTATAGAGAGTAGGATAATCCTTCTGCGGCGAAGCTCGTCCAATAATTCCCATGATTTTGGCTCTTTGATCTATCCCGTATTTCTCTCGGAGTTTCATTCGATTGTCCTTCGAAACTGGTTTGAATCTTTCGGTGTCAACACCATGAGGTAACACTGTAGATTGAGACGGTGAAACCCCCAGCTTTCGGTTTCCATAGTTTCTCTCATCATCAGATATATTTAGAGTGAATGCTCTCCCTGATAAAAAAAGTTCTATGGAATCAAAAATCAAAGTTTTGATAGTACTCCGACCTAATAACCCATAATAGGCATGTGGGGAATAAACGATTGGAGTAACTGGAAAAAATATTGACCCCACAATTCGACCAAGAGCGCCTGCTTTTGAACTGTGGCAATGAACCAAGTCTGGCTTTTTACTCACGATTGATTTCAGAATCTTCAAAGACGCAGAAATATCTCCTATGCTCGGGGAATTTCCAACGTTCATGTCACAAACGTTCCCACCATTTGCCAATATTCTTTCCTTTAATATAAACAAATCTGGACAGCTTCTTTTGGAAGAGTAAACGAGATCACAGTCGATCCCTTTGGACATTAGGAAATTGCAAAGCGCTTCAACATGGCGAAACACTCCATCGGTCCCTGGCTCGACAATTGTTAAGATACGCATTGTTTGTACAATTCGATATATTGCTCAGCTACCAAAGACCAATTAAACTTTTTGGCATGAACCAATCCTTTTTCTATTCTCGAATTCCTGCTTACTGAATCCTCATTCAATAAAACCTGGATTCCTTCTGCGATTGAAATCGCGGAAAACGGATCAACATATTGGCAAGAACTTCCGCCTATTTCTGGAAGACAACTCAAATTCGAAGTAACCACAGGAGCTCCTGAAATAAGCGATTCCAATATTGGGAGGCCGAATCCCTCTTCTAAGGATGGATAGCAGAGCAATGCCGCTTCGGAATATAAGATTTTCAACTCCTCTTCCGAAACGTAATCAAGGACTCTGATTCTAGGATCATCTAGATGTTCTCTGAGATTTTCGCCTTTCCCAAAATTTTCCTGTGCCCTTCCTACGATTACCAAATCCAATTCGGGACGTTTTCCCCAAATTAGCTTCATTGCTTCAATAACTCTTCGCAGATTTTTATGTGGTTGCCATGGATTGACTGTGAGTACGTAACTTCCATGAGTCGCCGTAACTTCCTCCGAAACTATGGAGGATTTTACACCATTATAAATGCGATGAACATTTCTACTATTTAACTTCAGAGTTTTTGTAACGTCTTTTTGCACGTAGTCAGACACGCAAACAACACTTTCAGCCTTTTTAATAGCTGGAAGAATCCAGTGAACTAACCACCTCCGAAATGTAAACCCATACCACTCAGGATGGTGCAAAAAATTTAGGTCGTGCACAGTAACAATGTTCGATATTCCTCTACAATATCTCGGACAGGTATTAATCGGATTATGGATTAGGTCGCAGTTTAAATTACGAGCAAGTGTCGGAAAAACAATTTGCTCCCAAGCATTACAACGAATTTTTCCCCAACTTCGAAATGGGACATGGATTATTCTAACCCCTGGGTAGTTATTCCAGTTTTGTATTCTTTTATCGGTAGAGGTATCTACAAAGACAAAGACCTCGAAATCTCGTTTTTTTCTCAAGACGGATTCGAAGATCCAGAACGCTACAGTTTGAGTACCCGTAGGACGATTGGTCCCGGAAAATCTCCCGTTAAATGCAACTCTCATAACCTCAAAAACCAACTTCGGTATGGAGAAAGCGGTAGAAGATCTTCTCCATATCGGGGTTAAGAAATTCACTATTTATACTTAGAATTTCCCGGTTACTTAACAGCCGAAGGTAATACTGTTCCTGATTCCCTTCAAAATATGTCCCAACATTATCTAGAAGAAACTTAAGGGTCTTACCTTCCCCATAATTCTGGTAATTGATGGTGGTTGCACCTGAAAAATGAATATACAAACACCACAATCTTTCTGTCCCACTTTGAAAGAGTCTTTGTGAGACGTTATTCAACTCGAGGTTATCTCCATTCTTTAGATTAACCTGTCTTTTTTCCAAGATTTGCATTCCCAGCGCTGTGAAACAGTTATCTGGAACGTGTGTAGAAACCTCCAGCCAATGAGTTGAGTCTTTTTTCCAATGCACGGCAAAAACCGAAAACTCATAACTTTGCTGTTTGTATTGTGAAAAAATGAAATCATCAAATCCCAAAACCTCAGCAGTTTTCTCCGTCAATTGTTCTGTCGGCGATAATGGAAGACTCTCATATTCCCATCCATCAATTCTTTGATGATCTTCAGTTGGAAGTATGTAGGAAACACTATCGTGTCCAATGCGACAAAACCTTAGCCCAACAGTAACCGCAATGCACGATACAAAAACCAAACATGATGAAACTGTTACCAATTTACTCATAAAATGCCAATACTTTGGTATCTGTCTTAAGGGTTCCTAATCCTTCCTTTTGTTTCCACCAACTTTAAAATAAAAACCATAAATAAGGGTAATAGAAGATGAGAGGCACTGAGTAAATTTACTCTTAAGGCCGAGTCGATAAATCCCACCATTATAAAGCTGAAGGCAAGGCCATCCGACATTGAATAAGATTTATCTATAAATAAAATGGAGTAGTATCTTTGGCCAACAAACCCCCATATTAACCAAAATAGCGCGCCCAAAAAGTAACCTTCAAAAAATGGTGATATCAATCCCCACCGATTGTTAAACTCAGGAGTATACATTCCCAATTCTTCAAGCGGTATATTTCGGAATGTGTAGTATCCAAATACTTGCTCAAGCGTATCTGAAAAACTGATGATTTGGGCGATTGGCTGTAACGTAACCATAAACGGTGGGTAGTACAATTTCCCTTCTCTAATTATTGAAAGCTCACTCGCTCCAGAATTGACGGCGGTAGCATAGTACATCTGAAGCCTTTCTAGTCCGTAACTGATAGGACCTCCAATATCTGCTCCGGAAAGAACTTTTACGCCATAGGTCCGATAGTACTCCAGCACGGAGAATATGATCAAAAAGAGCACCCCAACAGAAGAAACTAATACAATTGATTTGATTTTTAGACGCACACCTCGTCTTACAAAGAAAAGAATAATTAGCGCCAAAATCGGAATGAACAGCGCGAGCCTTTCTGCACCTAAAGTCCCCCTCGCTACTGCAACGAAGACAAAGAGACTTAATAATATCGTTGGAATTGAATAACTCTTCCCGACCCATATTTTTTTCCCTACCAAATAAACAATTCCAAACGTTGATAAGTGCATTAAAGTGGTCACTCCATCAACATAGGCTGCTCGAAAACTAAAGTAATGGAAACTGAATCCGGACAGTCCAATTTTAACAAATACAACGCTAATTGCGGCAATAGCCAATATCCCAGAACTCCACAAAATAATCATTTCCCGCGAATTCAGTAGGATTGTAGGCACTTTTGAACCAGGCCATAATTTATGGAGATAACTACCCAATAAAAAGGCTAGATTCGCAAGTACAGCTGGTACTGCTACCTCCATCAATGTAGCTTTGTGAAGTATGTTCCACTTTTGAAGCAGAGATAAAGGCGTCAGTACCCAAATAGACACGCTAACACAAGAAAGCGTCAATATAACCCACCTTGGATTTAAAATTTTGTTTAGCTCCACTCTACCAGATTCCTTTTATACAGTTCATTTTGTATTTATTATTTCGCTTCAGAGGTTGTGGGGTCGGCAGCGTAATTTATGCGTTTTAAAATTTCAGTCGCAATATAACTCCACGATTTCGTTTTTAGAATATCGTTTCTTGCCTTCAAACCTACAATATCAGGATCGAAGCAGATTAACTCATCCAATATGTTGGTTTTTTTATTCAAGCTTAGTAGAAACGATAGCCTTCTTCGAGTTAGCTCAGCTGTTTCTGTGGAGAATACAGGCAATCCACATGAGTACATTTCATACAACTTCATCGGACTTCTCCCATCGTTTGAAATTCCAGGAACAAACGGCAGAAACCCGAAAGTGTAATTTTTTAAAACCTTTGGTAAATCGTTATAAGGTACTGAGCCATAGAATTTCAAATTTGCCGGAATTTCCAATAACACGGAATTTGAATCTGGGCTGTACACATCAAATTTTATGGCCGGGTTGTTTTTCGCTAATTCTATGCAAAGATCTTTATCAAATCGTTTGTCTAAGGACCCATAGTAAATTCCTCGATGTTCAGTTTTCGTTTCGGACATTTCCACCGGGAATAAATTGGAATCATACCCATTTTCAAGGATCAGACCATCAATTCTACTTTCAAGACTCAGGATATGATCCAGAACAGGTCTCGAAGTAGCTATCACCTTTTTGGCTTTAAAGAGTAATTGCTTTTCGGCCCTCATGACCGATATGTCATTCCTCATAGACCAGTAAATGTCAGTAGGTCTGTAGACCATAACACATGGTCTAATTCTTTTCTCCATTCCCACTAATCTAGGTTCGTCAACTAATAATAAATCAGGATCTAGAAACGCGGCGTTTCTTATTTTTTCCTCGAATCCCCATATGGTCGCAGAAAACAAATTAGCAAACCGAAGAAACCAACGTGCAATTGGCCAAGGAACCAAAGTAAAAGGGACCCAACTATAAAGGTTCTTCGAGTATTGATAAATTCCTTTCTTAGCTAACCGGTTCCTAACAGCGTGTTTGCCATCCAGCAAGTGAGCTAAGGTCACCGGAGTTGAAATATGTAATACAGTATGCCCTTGCATGGCATATTCCTTCGCCAATTGGTGAGATCCAACCACGTAGTCACTTCCCAGGTGACTATGACTTATGAAAATAATCTTCATCCAAAGGAAAACTTATGCCCTGGTACAAGCCCTTCAAGGTGGTTCGAAATTTTAGCAATCCTTGCTTCTGATACAGAAAGCGAAGGGAGAGAATCAATGATTTGCTGAATGAGGCAAACACCCGGAAAAACGATTTACCTTCGAGCCTTTTGAGAAGCAGATCATTTCTAAACATGTACGAGAACAACCGAATTCGAAGAGGATTGGTTTCACTGTCTAATTCAGGTCTGTTTGGATTTGCTCTGAGGTGCTTTACAACGCTGTTTCCGACATAACACCCGCCGACGTCTCCTGCCAAACGCGCCGTGTATTCATAATCGTCGCCCCAGATGAAAAAAAACGCATGCGGATACCCGTGAGCGCGAATAACTGACTTGTTAACCAACAAGGAAACAAAAGTCGCGTACTTCACCCGAACCAGGCCGAGTCCCAAATACTTCCCCCATTGCGGATATTGGGTTGATGAGCCCTGCGGAAAAATCACCGGCACATTACTTTCCCTTCCTGCCAGGTCGATTACACGACTGCTATAGTACCTGGCATGGGAATCGATCTCTGCCGCTTCCAGGAGTTTTTCTAAACTGTCTTTTTCAGGAATGACATCGTCATCCATCGCCCAAACCCAGTCATAGTCAGCTTCGTTCGCTATTTTGAAACCAGTGCTGAAGCCTCCCGCACCACCAAGGTTTTCCTGAGTAATAAAATCCATATCCTCTCTACTCTGCAGCCAGGTTTCAGTCCCATCGGAACTGCTATTGTTGATAACCCATATCCTGTCAGGCTTACGAGTCTGATTTAAAATCGCCGCGACACATTGTTTTAAAATTTCCAGACGGTTGTGAGTTACAACTACCGCACAAACAGAGCCTGTGATCTCCTCATGAATTTCTAAATTATTCATCTTAATCTGAAAAGTGTGCGGCGGAGGACAGGTTATGCAAAGGGGCGTGGTTCGGAGTTTCTATTTTCAAGGACCGCTTTCCATATCATCCAGGATGTAAGGAGTAGTATCAGCGTTTCGCTTGAGAAGTTGACCAATGCGGCCGCCAACATCCCGTACTTGGGAATAAAAATCAGGTTGGAACACAGGCTGAATACTGCGACTCCGGAAAACACTATCAGCATGGCTGAATCTTTCGAAATCGCCCAAAGGCCCCAGGCAAATACTCCGTTTAGCAAAACGATCAATTTGGAGCACATCAAAATACCAAATGGCAATCCAACTTGAGCATATGCGGAGCCGTACAGGTACTGGTATACCAAAGGGCCAACTACCAAAAAAATGACCCCCAAGGGAATTGCAGCAGCTAAAAGGAGTCTGAATATCTTCTTCTGTTGTTCCCATAAATAACCAAGGGACTGCTTCTGCCATTCGATAAAGCGAGGGTAAAGAAGCAGCGGAACCATCGCAAAAAATGAGTTCACTGCGATCACCAATTGAGTAGCTGTTCGATACATTCCAAGCTCATCAACTGAAACAAGATAACCGAGCATCGGCAACTCGAGTCCGACGTATATATAAATGATTATCTGAGTTAGGTAGATTGATCTGCCATTCCAGGCATAGATAAGCGCGCGTGAGCATTGACGCAGAGAAACGTATTTAAGGGGATTTCCTTTTCCTGTCATCCACCAGGCTGCCCACACCCCGGCTGACAACCCAAGAAAACGGGAAATCAAATCTTTGCTGGCAAAATCCCCGGGTCTGATAAACCCGACCACAAAGATGAAAGCAACCAACGCTACCAAAGCTCCAGATTTGTATTGAGCAGGTTGATTTTCTTGGGCCTGCAACAACCAAACTGGCTGAAACGTAAGTAAGATTGGAATTATCATCCCGAGAAACACCAAGCCTGCCCACGTTGCTGGAATAACTCCAAAGGCAAAAAACACTCCAAGAATAGCAATATACAACATGGAGAATAACGCGCGTGCCGTCACCACGAGAGTCAAAGTATCATCGACATCGCCAGACTCCTTCAATTTGCGCACCGCGTATGCGTCAGGACATACAGAAATGAGCAGCAACACTTGGCTAGTAGTAGCAATAATGAATCCTGCCCTACCAAGTTCGGTGGGGCCCAGACACCTTGCGATCCAAACGGAGCTACCAAGACTTAAAATCAAGGCACTCATTCTCCAAAACACCATGGAACCCGCCTTATTAAAGAGGACCGCGAACTGTTTAGTCATCCCAAGGTCAGGCAGATACTTGTTATGAGTTCTCACTATTCGCCAAGAATCTTTTGGATGAGCGGGAGGGCCATCCTCAGCTTCTTTTGCCAGGTCTCCAGCTTTATGATTTGATCTTGGTGGATCGGATCATTGAGGAGATTTTCTTCGGTCATTAATTCCCGGATAAAGGCGATGCGATCAGCGCCATCGTCCAAAGCTGGAATAAGTTTTTCCCGGATGAAGCCGCCCATGAGTTTCTTGGATTGAACTTCGGCTACAAAATGATCTCGTCGATCGCCTACGACGAATTGCACCTTAACCGCTCCGAGCTGACGAAGAAATTTCAGGCCCTGGCTCGCCGAACCTTTGCTGATCGCAAGATCGGCAATAATTTTGTCCATGGGGGCTGCTTCAACAGCAGAGTAGAGGTAGCCATAGATCTGTCCGACCGATTTTGGTAGACCAATCAAAAGCGCTCCTCCGACAAAGAGATCGATCATAGTCAAACGCCATTCCGGAAGGATTGAAACTGGAGAAGAAGGTTCCATTTGGAAATAGAGGGTGAGAATAAGCTTCGATTCAAAAAGTTCAATTTAAATTGAACTTTTTGAATCTGTTTTACTTTTCTTGTTTCAACACGCTGATAATCTGGGCTAACTCTTTCCTCAATGACCGGAGTGAATCCAGAAAATCGAGCACCAGCCAAATTCATATTTGGGTTGGCTCTATTGGTGATTTTGTCGCTTCCCTGGTTATTGGGCGGGCAGTTGATTGAGGCGCAGTTAGTCGCACTGGCATTGGCGTCGGTGACATTATTAATCTCATTGAGGCATGGGACATCGACCCTAAAAGTACCGATAGGCCTGACGGCGGGAATCATCATTTACGTCCTGGTCCAGTACGCCAATCCCGCCTTGGCTCAGGACTGGCAAACCGGTCTACGTATCTGGATTGTCTCTCCTCTCGATCCTGTTCCTTGGCTCCCTTCTTCTATCCTCACCGATATCGGTGAGGCTTCGCCGATACGATTCCTAATTCTTATTACACCCGCCGTGTTTGTTGGTTTAACAGTTTTTAGGACTATGGATGTCGCTGTTCGGCCCAGACTATTATCGTGGATATCTGCAAACGGTGCGCTCATCGCTTTAGTCGGACTGTTTCAACTCAAGCTAGAAAGCCCATCCATTCTGGGACTCTTTAATGCGGTTGACGAAGTCCTCGGACTTTTCTTTGCCACTTTTCTTTATAAGAACCACGCCGCTGCTTTCTTCAACCTGGCAATGGCCACTAGCCTTGCATGCTTTTTCTGCGTCGGAAGAAACAACTCCTTCGAAAGATCTAACCCCCGTGCTTTGTATCTCACAGCCGCTGCTTTACTTCTACTCGGTGTCATTTTCTCCCGATCGAGGTTTGGCTTTATTTGCAGCCTGTTAGTTCTGGCGATGTTTGTACCGCTAGCGTTGAAGAGAATCAGGAGGTCCAATTTTCCGAGAAAATGGGTGATGGTTATCGGATCCATTTTATCTGTGCTGGTAATTGGAGGAGGTACATTTCTACTGCGCTCCAAGAGCGCAAAACATCTTCAGACCCTGAACGCACAAATCACGGAGGACTTTTCCTTTAAGCAAAGACAACTGGCCTACCGAAGTGAGTTTCGGATGTTAGCATCAAAACCCATATACGGCTGGGGTGCGGGAAACTTTCGGCATGGGTTCAGGCAATTTCAGGATACGGATGCTGAACGGGAGAAAATTAGAATCCCTTACATGGAACGCCATCAACTCAACTTCTTCTGGCAGCATGCTCATAATGACTATCTGGAATGGCTGATCGAATTGGGTATCGTAGGAACTTTGCTTCTTTTCTCCATTCCGGGATATTTTTTCCGGGCTATTTTCAAATCCAGGAGATGGAAGGAACCGGTCCCTCTGATGCTTCTTGCCGGTCTGGGGAGTACGATGGTTCATGCACTCATCGATTTTCCCTTCAGGAATCCGGCGGTGCTTATGGCCTGGTTTGTGATTCTGGTGGTGACGGCACGGTTGTGTGAACCCAAGGAAAGCCGAAATTCCTAAACCGGGCATTTTAACTGATTTTGGGCTTTCGCTCTTTTTTCTTAAATTTGGCTTTAAGCCGACGATAGAATTCTCCTGGCGATACCCAACTCAACCAGGGCAACCTGAGGTATCTGATTCCGCGAATACATGGCTCCAACAGTCCTGTTTCCCGATGCCCTGCCGACAAAGATAAGGAAGCCACAGTTTTGTACATTTTTGCTATCGAATGGTGGTCATTCGCTTGAACCACAGATTCGTACGCCTCCAAAATGCCAGCTTGGTCCAGCTGTCGCCTCTGAGAATAGAAGGCAAAATGCGAAACAATAGTGTTACCACAAATAGAATTAATCTTTCCCAACTCTCTCGGTTTTATAACGGAAAGATACTCTTCGTCATCATCCAAAACAATCCCATTGAATTTTGAAAAGTCTTCACCGTACCACGCGAAACAATTAATGGATATCCTGTTTAGTGCAATTGGCACGGAATCAAATTTGAGCTCATCCACTGTCGCGCTTTCAAGGTGATTCAGAAACCACACATGTAAGTCGGCTGCAAATTCGGGAGAGGCCCAGCCAATCTCGTCAACCGAATTTGCCTGAATATACTCTGGGTAATTCAGCTTCTTGGCCTGTTGAAACAGGTGGGTACAAATTGCATTGTTCACAATGGCTGGAAACACCAACAAGTGCTCCCGGTTTTTATTTCTGTAATCCAGTAGCGTTTCGAAAAAACCGTCTTCGACCCAGACAATGTCATCATCGAATTTAATATAGATGGTATTTCCTTCAATCGCCGTTTGGTAGAACCAATTTATTGAGGCGTTCCCGTTCGCTTTATCCACGGGATTAAGAACCGGATTAACTTTTTCAAATTCCCGGCCCAAACCTTCAATAAATTGGAGGTCATAAGGATCACTTGTATTTACCCACACATCCCAACGGTCCACCAAAGGAGATGACAAAATGTAGGGTGCCAAAATTTTCATGTACCTCCTCCTTCCGGCAGGAGTGACACAAACGACACGGTGATCCTGGTACATGAAGGACCCTTTATTTTACCAACAGCGTTCTCAGATAATCTCCGTAACTAGACTTCCCTAATTTATTAATCATTTCTTCCAGCTTGGCTTCATCTATCCATCCGAGTTCAAAAGCGATCTCTTCCGGGCAGGCAATTTTGTTTCCCTGCCGCTTTTCAATAATGGAAACGAAATTGCCTGCATCGAGCAGAGATTCCATGGTCCCGGTATCCAACCAGGCAGTACCTCGACCGAGCCGTTCGACGAAAAGCCGATCCTGGTTTAAGTAAATGCGGTTAAGATCTGTTATTTCGAGTTCGCCGCGAGCCGAGGGTCTTAGGTCACGGGCAATGTCTGTGACATCAGCGGGGTAAAAGTAAATTCCGGGAACTGCGTAGGAAGACTTGGGATGTTCCGGTTTTTCCTCCAAGGAAATGGCCCGTCCCAATTGATCGAATTCCACCACACCGTAATCACTGGGATGTGCTACATGATAACCAAAAATCGTCGCTGCATCATAGCGATCAGCGGCCTGCTTCACGGTTAAGGCAAATTCATGTCCGTGGAAAAGATTGTCGCCCAATACCAGGGCAGCGGGTGCTCCATTGAGAAAGGGTTCTCCTATGTGAAACGCCTGGGCCAGCCCGTCAGGTGAAGGTTGCTCTTCATAAGAAAACGATAAGCCCCATTGAGACCCATTTCCTAAAAGCTTCTGGAAATTGGGCAGGTCGTGCGGCGTTGAAATGACCAGGATCTCCCGGATTCCAGCCAACATCAGCACAGAAAGCGGATAGTAGATCATCGGTTTGTCATAGACAGGCATGAGCTGTTTGCTCACGGCAAGAGTAAGAGGGTAAAGCCGGGTGCCGCTGCCACCAGCCAAGATGATACCTTTGCGGTTGAACATGGTTGGATGCTCTCAATTAACGCTTCGAAGAAGCAAGGTTTTGTTTGGGCAGCTTTCCTGGAATAAACACCACGCCGTATTTTACCTTGATGCCATTTTGACCTCAGCCAATAACTAGATTGAGAACACCTTTTGTGCACCATGCTTTGAAACGGCTATCCGACTCAAAACCTTTCCTTCGCGATCTTTATTCCTTCATGTCTTCTAATCACCAGTACCATCAGATAGAGCGAATCATTGGACCTTCATGAACGGTGACTTCCTGATAGTTGGGGCTGGATTCTTTGGCTCCGTGTGCGCAGAGCGGCTGGCTTCCAAAGGAAAGAAGGTGCTCATCCTGGAAAAACGAAACCACATAGGTGGAAATAGTTGGTCTGAGCCAGATCAAGAAACCGGGATAGAGGTTCATACATATGGGTCCCATATTTTCCATACGGACAACCTCAAGGTGTGGGAATATATAAATCGATTCACTCAATTTAACAATTACCGGCACACGGTGTGGACCACTTTTAAGGACAAGGTTTATTCCATGCCAATAAACTTGGGTACGATCAATGCCTACTACAAGCTCCAGCTGAAACCACACGAGGTGTCAGCGTTTCTGGAGGAGGAACGGAAGAATGAATACTATGAGCAGCCTGGTAATCTGGAGGAGCAAGCCATCTCGTTAATTGGTCGGCCCTTGTACGAAGCCTTCATAAGAGGCTACACCGTCAAACAATGGGGAAAAGATCCGAGAGAACTTCCTGCTGAAATTATTCAAAGACTGCCGGTTAGACATTCCTATAACAGTCGTTATTTCTCGGATCCTTTTGAGGGGATACCCTTGGAAGGTTATGGCAAACTCTTCCAACGCTTGCATGACCATCCGAATATTGAGGTGCAGCTTAACACGGATTGGCTCGACGTAAGAGAAATCTATTTGGGCAAATGGCCAATTCTTTACACGGGGGCGGTCGACCAGTTCTTTGATCACAAATACGGACGACTCGAGTGGCGTTCCATCGAATTGAACCGTGAGGTTTACGACATGCCCGACTACCAGGGTTGCTCTGTCATGAACTATGCTGAGGCCGACGTCCCCTATACGCGGATACATGAATTCAAACACTTTCACCCAGAAAGACCGAGTACAAATAGAACCGTCATTTACAAAGAATACTCAAAAATAATTGGTGAAAGCACGGAGCCTTATTACCCCGTCAACACACTCAGAAACGCCGAACTCCTCAAACGCTACAAGGCCGATGCGGATCAACTGAAGCGTGTATGGTTCGGTGGGCGATTGGGTGGTTACCGCTACCTCGACATGGACGATACCATTGCTGCGGCTTTGGAGTTTGTCGAAACAACCGACCTCTTTGATTAGCCGCCAGAGTTTTATTGCCTAATCCAATTTTGAAGCACTACCTTCCTCACAAATGAACCTCCTTCTAACAGGGTGCGCCGGTTTTATCGGTTGGAAAACCACTGAACTACTTATTAAGCAAGGCCATCAGGTGGTTGGAGTGGACAACCTGAATAATTACTACGATGTAGGATTGAAGCAATGGCGGCTTAACAAGCTGACGCAAATGGACGGATTTCGTTTTGAGAAAGCAGATCTGGACGAAAAGGAGTCAATAGGCCGACTATTTAAAAACACGGCGTTTGACGCAGTGGTTCATCTAGGCGGTCGAGCCGGTGTCCGTTATAGTATGGAAAATCCTCATGCCTACATGGAGACCAATGCAGGAGGAACGTTAAGTATGCTCGAGTCCATGCGCCAACACGGGGTCCGCAAGTTCGTGCTATCTTCCACCTCCTCGCTTTATGCAGGACAGGACATGCCTTTCCTGGAATCGCTTCCGGTGAACCAACCCATTTCGCCCTATGCAGCCACAAAGAAGGCTGCTGAAGCCATGGCATACACGTATCATCATCTTTACGATTTCGATGTATCCATTCTTAGATATTTCACTGCTTACGGACCGGCAGGTCGACCGGATATGGCTCCGTTGAGATTTGTGCGCTGGATCGATGAGGGAACACCGATCACACTTTATGGGGATGGCTCGCAGAGCAGGGATTTTACCTACATTGATGACATTGCCCGCGGAACCATTGCAGCGCTCAAAAACGTAGGCCACGAGATCATCAATCTAGGCGGTGGTAACAATCCGGTCTCCATTTCAAAAATGATCGAAACATTCGAAATCCAATTGGGCAAAAAGGCCATTATTGACTACCAGCCATTTATTAAAGGGGATATGCTTCATACGTGGGCGGATATCTCCAAGGCGAAATCCATCCTCGACTGGAAACCACAAGTTTCATTTCAAGAAGGCACCCAGAACCTGGTGGATTGGTACCGGTCAGAAAAGGATTGGGTGAGTCAACTCACCCTGTAGATAAATTGGTTTCTTGGAGCCTATGGCGAAACCAGGATCCACCCTCTTTGGTAAACACCCTGTTAATTGATTCAGTATTAATTGAAATGTGAGAAACAGGAGTTGCTTCAAAGAGCCACGATTCTCTAGTTTCTGCCCTCATGAAGATCCAAAAAGCAGTAATAACGGCCGCGGGAAGAAATCAACGTCACCTGCCACTCCAGACACTCGTCGACCGTGAAGGGTTTCCTCGCTCTGCTCTCAATTTATTGATTGAGGAAATAACCTCTGCAGAAATTCAAGACATTGGCATCGTCATTGCGCCTGGAGATGAGCCGCTTTTTAAGGAAAGCGTCGATGTATCAAACGCCAAACTGACTTTTATAGAACAGGAAAAAGCCTTGGGATACGGTCATGCGGTTCATTGTGCCAAGGATTTTGTGGAAGGAGATTCATTCCTTTTGATGGTGAGCGATCACCTCTATGTCAGCGATTCAGAAGTAAGCTGCGCCCGCCAACTCGTAAACACAGCAGAAAAACTGGATTCATCCGTATCGGCCGTTCAAGCCACCCATGAAGGTAAGCTTACCGATTTCGGTGCAGTTGGAGGTACCCTTTCTACCGGCGGGAAAAATTTGTATGTGATCGACAAAATCCTGGAAAAACCAACCCCCACCCAAGCCGAGCAGGAGATCCTGGTACCTGGGCTGCGCATGGGGCACTATTTATGCTTTTTCGGGATGCATATTCTTACCCCCAAGATTTTTGAAATATTGGAGGATCTTCTAAAAACGAAAGAGGCCAAGCCATCTCTCTCCGACGCGTTACAAATTTTGGCTAAACAGGAACAATACCTAGCTTCAATCATTCAAGGCCGTCGCTACGATATGGAAAACCGTTATGGAATGCTCACGGCACAAATGGCGTTGGCCCTGGATGGCAGGCACCGGGAAGAAGTTCTCACCCAATTGGTTGAACTGTTAGCCGAATCCAAACACAAATAATCTGTAAATCTCACTGCTCCGAAACGCAGATTATGCCAAAGATTACTATGAGCGAACTGATTCGAATCATCACCTCAACAATCAAAACCGAGCGGGACACGCCTATGGAAGAAGCCATCCAAGGCCTGTCGTTCGATGAGTTAAAGTTTGAATGTGATGCACTGGATACCTTTCGCCGCACGCAAGAGAGCCTCTACGAAAAAGTTCGGGCTCTGTTCTTTCTGTATGCCTTGCACCGCTTCCACCTACCAAAACATTACGAGATAAACGGAGCGGGGCTTCTTTCTTTTGAGGCCAATCAATTGGTTCTCAATCGCCGTTTTGAAGAAGGATTAGACCTCTTTTTGTTGGAGCAGGAACGTACTGGCTGGAATGATACTCTATCCAGCGCCTTGGCTTACTCCTACTATCACCTGGCTCTGCAATACCTTGCCAACCAGGTACGCCGCAGTGTGCGTTCCGTCAAAGGAAACCAGTGGATGTTTCGTATGGGCCATTCAAGCAGCCATCCTTTACGAGTAAGCAAAGAGTTGCTGACAAGAAGTGACGATTCGGAACCCTACCCGATCATTCATGAAACCACTCCGGTACGCATGGACCTGACACACAGTGGATGGAGCGATATCTTTTTTCTGGGGATGGATCTGCCTGAAGCCGCTCGCGTTTTAAATATATCAGTAAACCTCGCGGTATGGGGCAGAGACAAAGAACCGCTGCCACCAGTCGAATGCTTTTTTCGAGTCATAGATAAACCGGTCATCCGGCTCATCAGCCTGGACCTGAAAGCCGCAACAGAAGTGACGAATCTTGATGACCTCTTTAACTTCGGCATGGACTATCTGGGCCTGGTCAAGGCGGCGATCATAGCAGCAGGCATGGTTCCGCCCGGAATTGAAGGTTCCGGTCAATCTCTTGAAAGCGTTTTGGAAGCATTGCTCGGACCACAAAAAGGATTCGAGCTAGTCAGTCATGTGCGGGATATTCCCAAGGGATCGAGGCTCGCCGTCTCAACCAACTTACTGGCCTGCTTGATATCCGCCTGTATGCGAGCCACCGGTCAAACATCATCCATGGAAGGCTCTCTGAAGGAATCTGAAAGACGTATTGTAGCAGCCCGTGCAATCCTGGGTGAATGGTTGGGGGGGTCTGGCGGTGGTTGGCAAGACTCGGGAGGAGTGTGGCCGGGAATCAAAACTATTTTTGGTGAATTGGCTCAAGAAAACGATCCCGAACACGGCATCAGCCGCGGGTGCCTGTTACCACGTCACCACCTGCTGAATACGCAGATTACGGACGAGACCATTCAAAAACTGCAAGACAGCCTGGTACTTGTCCACGGTGGGATGGCTCAAAATGTCGGCCCCATCCTGGAGATGGTTACGGAAAAATATTTGCTGCGTTCAAACAAAGAATGGGAAGGGCGAAACAACGCGATCAGGTTATTTGACCAAATCGTTGAAAGCTTGAAAACGGGCAACATCCGCAAACTTGCGGAACTGACTACTCAAAACTTTTTCGAGCCGATCCAAACCATCATTCCCTGGGCGACAACGTTTTACACCGAACAGCTGATTGAAAAAATCAAGGCCAAGTTTGGCGACGATTTCTGGGGCTTCGTAATGCTCGGCGGCATGTCGGGTGGCGGCATGGGGTTTTTCGTCGATCCTGCAATAAAGCAGAAAGCTCTTCCTGAAATTCAAGAGATCATGCAATCAGCCAAGTGTGAATTGGAGAACTCCCTTCCCTTCGCCATGGATCCAGTGGTTTACGAATTTAACATTAACCCCAATGGCACCTTCGGAGAGTTCTTAAAAGGGAAGAACGCACTACTCCCCCCTGTATATTACAAACAAGTCATCCCCAACCTGGTGAAGCAGGATATCAAAGATCTTTCCTCCGATCGCCTAGCTGAGCTCCAACAATTTACCCGCAATTGCGAAACAAACGAACAGTTTCAGGAAGCCGTTCCCCACTTTTTTAAACAGCTGTTACCCGATACAGAATCCAAATCCGAAATGAGTGGAAATCTGGATCAGCTGTTGGAAGAAAATGGCTTCGACACCATTCAACACGAAACGATTCGCCAACAACTTCAAACCGGGCGGATTGGGCTTTCCCAAAACCGGTTTCCGCCGACTACCACGATTGAGGATGTCACCGTTGAGGACGTTTATGATGGCAGAATCCCGGTCGATGGCGCTACCCATTACATGGGCGAACAAGCAATAACCAGGGGCGAGGTGGCAGTAGTATCACTCGCAGCCGGCGTCGGAAGCCGTTGGACTGAAGGTGCCGGTGTCGTAAAAGGCCTGCATCCATTTTGTAAATTCGAAGGGCGCCACCGTTCCTTTATTGAAACTCACTTGGCCAAAAGCCGGAAGGTGGGACAAGATTTTGGCGAATATCCGCTTCACGTGATCACGAGTAGTTATTTAACCCACGGTCCAATTCAAAATTATCTGGATGCGGTTAAAAACTACGGCTTCGAAGGAAACGTCTTCGTTTCAAAAGGCAAATACATCGGACTAAGGACGGTTCCCATGGTCCGCGACCTTCGCTTTGCCTGGGAAGAAGTTACGGAACAAGTGCTTGATGAACGCGCGCAGAAAATGAAGGAAAGTGTGCGCGATGCTCTGGCAGCCTGGGCAAAGAATACTGGCGAAGGCACCGATTATCGCGACAATCTTCCCTTACAGTGTTTGCACCCGGTTGGGCACTGGTACGAAGTCCCCACCCTCCTGCGCAATGGCACTTTGAACGCCATGCTGAAAGAGCGGCCTCAATTAAAGTATTTGATGCTCCATAATATTGATACGCTTGGGGCCAATATTGATCCGTCGTTTCTTGGGATTCACATACAGTCCGGAAAAGATTTCTCCTTTGAAGTTATTACGCGTCGCTACGAAGACCGTGGTGGTGGCCTCGCCAAGATCGATGGAAAGCCAAGACTCGTCGAAGGCCTTTGCCTTCCTTCCGAAGAGGAAGAGTACAAACTTTCCTACTACAATACGATGACCACATGGATTTCCATCGATCGCTTATTGGAGTTGTTTGAGTTAAAAAAATCCGACCTGGGCAACGAATCGCTGGTAGCAGAAAAGATCCGCCAGGTGGCGAACCGCATGCCGACCTATATCACCATCAAGGAAGTGAAGAAACGCTGGGGCCACGCTCAAGAAGACATCTTCCCAGTTTCACAGTTTGAAAAACTATGGGGCGACATGACCGCTTTCCAGGGCGCGGATTGCGGGTTTATGGTTGTGCCAAGGAATCGGGGTCAACAACTCAAAGCCCAGGCTCAACTCGATGGCTGGTTGAGAGACGGATCAGCAAAATATCTGAATTCTATCTGCGCTTGGTCCAACGTTCGCAAAACAGTTAAAGCTTAATTATTGGTTCTTTAAATAACCCTTCACCTTGTCGATGGACCAGGTATTGAAAACGGATTCGGCGGTAAGCCAACCTTTGCGGCATGAGTTGATCCCAGCCGAAACATACCGAAATCCGGATACGCTATGTGCATCCGGGTTCACGCTGGTCAATAAACCTTTTGCTGCAGCTTTCTTCCAGTGACGCCAGTCCATATCCAAACGCCAGGGATGCGCATTCATTTCAATGATGACATTGTTCGCAATGGCGGCATCGATCACTTTTTCAAAATTCACTTTGTAGGGTTCGCGTTTCAAAAGTAAGCGCCCTGTCAGGTGGCCTAACATGGTGGTGCAAGGGTGCTCAATCGCCCGGATGATTCGAGCCGTCATTTCTTCCTCGCTTAAGGTAAAACTCGAGTGCACCGAAACGACGACGTAATCGAGCTTCTCCAAAGTGGAGTCATTTAAATCAAGCGACCCATCTTTTAAAATATCGCACTCGATGCCACTAAAGACGAAGCAGCTAAATTTGCCAGATGCGTTGACCGCCTTGATCGCTTCGATCTGGGCCTCAACCCGTGCTTCGTCCAGGCCGTTTGCTTGAAAGCTGGCTTTGGAATGATCCGCCAGACCCAGGTAATCCCAGCCAAGATCCTGGGCGGCTTGAGTCATTTCTTCGATGGAGTTTTCACCATCTGACGCGTGAGTGTGATTGTGAAACACCCCTTTCAAATCCCCGACTTCCACAAGTTTCGGAAGTTTTCCAGCTTCAGCAGCCTGGATTTCGCCCAAGTCCTCCCGGAGCTCAGGGGTTATGAAATTCAAGTTCAACAATTGGAAGAGTTGTTCCTCATTGGCGATCGTATCAACAGCCATTTCCTCTTTGTCCTCCGTTCGCAAACCCCACTCGCTCAAACTATAACCGAGTGTTAGCGCCCGTCCACGCATCGCCACATTGTGATCCTTCGATCCTGTAAAATGATGAAGGGCAAACACGAATTGCTCCGGTGGCACTACGCGCAAATCGGCCTGCATGCCGCTGGCAAATCGGACGCTGGATTTGGTTTGTCCATGTCCGGTGACCTCCTGCACATCCGGTAAAGCCACAAACCAGTCCATAATCGGACCGGGGTCATTGGAGGCGGCGATAAAATCGAGATCACCGACTGTTTCCATTTTACGGCGAAGACTGCCGGCAGCCTCAGCCCGTTCAACTCCGGTCAAACCACGGAGGCCTTCAAGGATGGGTTGTGCCGTTTCGTTGGCAGCCCACCATAAGTGCCGCTTTGAGTAAGCTTCCCGATTCTTGATTCCAGATAGAATTTTTTCAACGGACTTGTCTCCAAAACCAGCAAGCTTGGCTACTTCGCCGGATTCACATGCTTCGGTTAACCCGGCAATGGTAGTAACTCCTAACTCATCGTGAAGTTTTTTGATCTTTTTGGCACCCATCCCGGGAATATCCAACATCTCGATAAGTCCAGGTTCTATGGACGCTTTTAAATCGTCATAAAACGGCAAGGGTTCATCCGAGAACAAGGTGACGATCTTATCGGTCAGAGCTTTCCCGATTCCCTTCACATCTCCCAGGCGGCTTTCTTTAATCAAAGTGCCCAGATCTTCCTCAAGTGTGTCGAGTGCCCGTTGTCCCGATTGGTAAGCCCGTATTTTAAAAGGGTTTTCCCCTTTCAACTCAAGTAGTGTGGCGATCTCGCCCAACACATCAGAAATTTCACCCTTATCCATGAGCCAACTATGTCACGCGCATCACAAATAACGCACGGAAATTTTAATGAAAATCAAAACCCTGTGGCAGTACCGAGGACTTGGCCGACAGCGAAGCGAACAACAACAGGGTATGAAAGGCTTAAAACATCCCACCAGATGTTCGCTTTCTACTTATCATTTTCACTTTCTCCAAAAGACTGAGCGGACATCGTTGATGGTATACTCGGCAGCAAGCTACCTCCTACATTTCGTATCACAAATTCAACTGTAGGAGGTAGCTCGCTGCCGATTTCGAATGCTCAAACTTCCTATCAGTCACCGACCCCGCGGAAGAGACCATGGGGAATTACAAGTTAATCATGCAGCAGCGTCTTAAGTGCGGCACGATTTATCTTACCCAAGAGGGATCGGGGAATGGCTTTACCGCTTATAACCGTTTTAGGGATTTTGTAAGGGGAAAGCCAATTTGCCAGGAATGACTGAAGCGCCGTTACCTTTTCCGCCGTCAGCTCCTCCTCAAAGACCGCCACCACTTCTTCACCCCACTGTTCACTTGGCCTCGAACTGACTGCTGCTACCAGGTCGGGAAACTTTTCAGAAATGAGCGCTTCCACTTCGAGAGGATTCACTTTTTCTCCTCCGGTGTTGATAAGGTAATCTTTGCGCCCGGTAACCTGAAGCTGCTTGTCGACTGTCCACCGGCCTGTATCGCCAGTTGCGTGCTCCTCGATTAGCGAATCGACAGGAAAATAACCGTGAAACAACGCTTTTGTTTTCACAGATATTTCCAGGTCCTCCGATAGTGAAATCGACACTCCCGGTAAAGGCCGACCCCAGATATTTCCCGATGCATCCGTATCGGCTCTGGAACCAATTACCACCATAGCTGCCGTTTCTGTCATTCCGTAGACAAACAATACCGGAAGCTTCTCCGTTCGAATGAAGTTTACCAGATTGGGTGTCGCTGAGGCCCCGCCGAGATAGATGGCATCCAGACCATGAAGAAAGTTGAGCCCAGCATCCGCTTGAATGAGCCGAACCAGTTGCGTAGGAACCAGAGAGATGGAGGTCTCGTCACCTGGTCTCAGCGGGAAATCACCCGATACCAGCGTTTTCCATTCCGTAAGTTGAACCAGACCACCCGATAGACAGGCACGAACCACTGGCATAAGTCCACTCACGTGAAAGACACCCAGCGTGTTGATACTATTAAGAGGCTTTTCACCGTGAAACTCGAAGAGACTTTGCACGGCCGCAGTCAATGTCTCCAGGCTATGGACACAGAATCGAACTCCACCGGAAGTTCCACCGGACGGAATCATAATCCGCGTTTCTCCAGAATGAGTTGCTTGAGAATCAATGTTTACTCCGGGAGCATTTCCAAAGATTTTATTAAAAGAAGTCTGTTCGCCAACGAGCTTCCATTCATTCGTACCCCAATGCGGATTTGCCATGAAGAGGCTGCCACCACCTATCACGGTCGTAAAAAAAGCGGCAAGGGCAGACAGCCGATCTTCTTGAGCAACCAGGACCTGATCGCCGGGATTGATAGAAGGTGCCAGGTCATTCACAAGTTTAGAGAAATGAGCCCAATCCGGTTGTGTCAGGAACGGTACCGCCAGGAGCGCATCCAGGGTCTTCGGAAAGTTTCTCATACTTTTTCTTCCCAGAGTGCTTGCAGATGACTAAGCGAAACAAGCCCTGCTTGAACTTCCGAACCAACTGGATGAAGAGACCACCCATCAGATTCAAGAAATCCGGGTGTTCCAAATCCGAGGGCAGTATCCGCGCTTTGATGGCGCCCCAGAAATTGAAGGGCTGCTTCATATCCAAAGGCCGTTTCGAAAACAGAGGAGCCCACGACTAAATTGGGCAAAGAATCGGGCGGAGTCCCGAGCAAAGAAGGTTTAACAACCAAAGGGCCCGGCCATGTGGACCAGCCAGCCAAGGAATTGGCGTTTGATACCGATTCATCGAGTGCGATTGGAGTCGAAAAAAGCTCGGCCATTTCGAGCATCCGATTCTCAAGCCCCACGGCGAGCGGCTGCTCCAGGAATTCGACGGGCTTGCCCTCCAGGAACTCCAGCCATCCTGAAAAATCTGTTTCGGATAAGCCTCCGTTGGCATCAAGCCGGAGAAACTGATGAGGAAGAAGTGTTGAACTCCAAATTTCAACCTGGGCCATTTCTTCAGCAAAGGTACGAACGCCGATTTTAGCTTTAAAGGTTGTGTAGCCTTCTTCCAGCTTATTCTCGATGGACTCATTTGGTGACAGTAATGCCGCTACTGGAAAATTCCGTTGGACAGGGTTCGCTCCCAGTTGGGTTAAGGCGCTGGCAACGGCGAACCCACAACAGGGAAGAGCGGAAACGGGTGTTTTCAATAGCTGAAATTCCGTAGGTTGTTCTCTGCACCAGGCAAGCGCATCTTCCTGAGTCTCCGTGCCAAACCATGGCACTGGGGCGATTTCACCAAATCCCAGACGCCCGTCTGCGTCTTCCAAACGAATGATAATTCCCTTACGTACCCGCCAGTCGCCATGAGAGGTAGCAAGGGGTCTCAGGAATTTTCGCTTATAAGGCAGGTATTCGAAACGTAGGTTCATCCAGGATTTTGGCTCAGAAGGTACAGAAAAAAGAAAAATTTGACACCAGGAATTTTACCTACGAAAAACGACCATGGAAAATATGAAACACCCCCTGGACTCGGAATATTACCTTCCGGCCGATCGATTTTTCCAACAAAACGCTCCTACAGGGCTGACCTATGATGATATTTCATTGGCCACCCGTTACTCGGAAATCCTTCCACGGGAGGCCAACCTGGAAACCAAACTCTCCGAAGCACTGACGCTTCAGATCCCTATCCTTTCGGCAGATATGGATACCGTTACCGAATCAGATATGGCGGTGGCGATGTCTCTTAACGGCGGCATGGGTATCATCCATTACAATATGGAGAACAAAAACCAGGTGAAGGAAGTCGCCCGGGTTAAACACCATATCCACGGCCTCATCCAGGAACCTGTAACCATAAAAGCTGATATAAAGATTGGTGACGTAATAAATCTGATCGAGCGCAAGGGCTTCAATTTCCGTACATTCCCTGTGGTTGACGAACAGGATAAATTGATTGGGCTGCTCTCTGGTTCGGTTGTTCGTGAACGCTACCGAGACACGCCAGTAATCAAGGCAATGACTCCCCGGGAACGGTTAATTACCCTCAATGAAAAAAACCTCCAGGGAGATCCTATTTCGGCGGCAGACAAATTCTTTAACGACAACATCGGGATTCATAAGATTCTGGTAATCGATGACGGCGACCGCCTTAAGGGCTTGTTTACATTGAGTGATGTTGAGCAAATTACGGCTGAAAAAAACTCCCTGCTTAAACCAAGCCGCGATTCCAATTTTCGTTTAAGAGTCGGGGCCGCGGTATCCGCCATTCGGGATGCTGAGGGATCCATCGACCGGGATGCTACTCTTCAACATATTCAAAACCTGGTGGACGAAAATGTGGATGCGATCGCCGTTTCATCCGCGCATGCTCACACCCTGAGCATGGGCCAAGTCGTGAAACTACTCAGAGGCTCGTTCCCTGATCTCACCATTATTGCAGGTAACGTCACCAGTGCTGCCGGAGTTGAATTCCTGGCCGGCTGCGGCGCTAACGCCATCAAGGTCGGGCAAGGTCCAGGATCTATTTGCACCACCCGGATAGTTGCCGGGGTTGGAATTCCTCAATTAACCGCCATCCACGTTGCCACCCGCGAAGCGGCAAAACTGGGAGTGAGTATTATTGCCGATGGCGGTATTACAAAGTCGGGAGATATGGTAAAAGCACTCACGATGGCCGATGCCGTTATGCTGGGCAGTTTATTAGCCGGTTGTCGTGAAAGCCCGGGCGAGGTTATTGAAATCAACGGCCAACTTTTCAAACAATACCGCGGCATGGGAAGTCATGCAGCGATGAAGGCCGGATCCGCTGCCCGTTACGGGCATGAGAAAGCGCAAGTCGGACGCAAAGTGGCCGCCGAAGGAATCGAAGCGCTCAAGGAATTATCAGGTCCTCTCGACAAAATTTTATCAGAATACATTGGCGGAATTCAGTCCGGTATGGGCTACCTCGGCGCACCCACCCTGGCCGATTTAAAACAACGCGCCCGCTACATCCGTGTGTCTCACGCCGGTCAACGCGAGTCCATGACTCACGATGTGATTGAGGTAAAGACTCCGAAGGAAAACTAGTAGCGGTATCCATTCGGTTTAAAAATCCGTCTGATCCGCAGAGTTGCTTTTAAACTCGAAGCTTCGTAGAAATGGACTTTCATTTCTTAAAGAAGCCATGAGCCGAATATCAATTGATGTTACAGAGGAAGAACTAACCCGCATAAAGGCATTTGCGGCTCTGAGAGGAATAAGCCTTGAGGAATACTTGCTGAAAAGCGCTCTTATTGCACAAGACGAAGAGGAAGAAAAGGCCGTTGCAGAACTGGAAAGGTGTTTTAGAGACCGCATCCGCAGGGCAGAAAATACAGGAGTGAGCACACAGACCGTTGGCGAGATCTTTGACAGAGTTTGCGAAGAAAAAGGCATTCCTCCCAGGAACAATGGCTGACTAGATCTCGACAATTACTTTTCGACCGGCTTCCTTAAAATGTCCTGACGGAAGTTACCGCGGCTGATTACGTGATAACAGGCTTCCTCATGCTCCACTTGTGCTTTTCTCGCCATGGAGGAAGAAGAAAAGCAAATCAAAGCTGCTTGTCAATATCCAAGATATGACCCCTTATTCCCTTTCCTGACCCCTTATTCCCTTTCCCTGAGGAATCCGCACGAGTGGCATAGAAATAGACGGCCAACGCGCCGAAGATGAGCGTGGGAATGGCAGCCGCAAAGACGAAGGCCATCCAGTTGCGCTTACGTTCCTGTTTTTTGGATACAGGCGAGTCGCCCTGCTTTTCCCGGGCGTGCTTGGTTGTCTTGATGCCATCGGGAGTCAGCTCGAACGCCCAGGCCAAAAGAATGGCCACCGGGAAGAAAATGCAGAGCATGATCACCACAAACCGGAACGCCCACTCGGGAATGCCAAAGCTGCCAAAGGTCGTAGAGGCCACTTGAATAATCAACCACGCTACCACCGCATAGGTGATCGCCACCCGCATGACCTTGCGGCGTTTCAGCTCGGCCCAAAATCTTGCAAATCCTGCTGATTGAGACGAATCGGAGGATGACTGGTTATCTGGACTTTTTGGATATTCGTTGTCCATGGGGTACTGAGAAGTGTGGATGTCGCCTATTTCATTAGGAGGAATATTCTGTTTTCACTCAAGCTTCAATGAAGGGGGTGCAATAGTATCTGAGGGGTGCACAAAACGACGTCGGGTGCACAAAACGACGCCACGTCTTGACTCTTGACAGAGGCACCTTGCATTCCCTTCTAGAATTCAATCGGTTTCGATTAGCCGGTTCCCCCAGGCATTTAATCCGCAAGCAGTAAACACAGGGGGAGTATGGGAGGGAGTATGGGGGAGTATTGGCTCATATCTTGAGGAGGGAGTATGGGGTCATAGGAGAATGGCGCTAACTTAAGGGGCTGAATTGAGAGAAAAAGAGCAATAAATAGAGGGAGTATGGAGAGGGAGTATGGGGTCATATCTTGGATCTCGACAATTACTTTTCGACCTGCTTCCTAAAAATATCCCG